>DATMYU010000530.1:0-13885 GCA_035560775.1 Desulfosporosinus sp. | reverse complement strand
GGTTAAGTTTTTCCTTAAACTCGTTACAGATCTCCTCTGTTTCATCTTGTAGGCCATCATTAACGACGATAGTTTCAAATTCAAAGGGTATTGTCTGTAGGGATAATGAATAGAGCCCCCACCTTAAAAGATGCGTTCTCTGAAATGTTGTTATAATGATTGATACTTTATGCCGTTCGACTTCCTTCTTTTCCTTGGTTTTTGCCATCATGAGTTCTTTAAAGACAACCTTCAGTAAAGAATGCCACTTTTGCCTAGAATCCACGCCACCAGAAATTACTTCAAAATCATAGTCTGAATAGGTCAGAGCGGTTTGGATAGAATTCGTGACAAGTTTGTTTGCTTGCCTTAAATTCGCCTCTTGTAGCTCGCTCACTCTGCCCAGCGACCTGAGATCATCCTGTAAAAAGGCTATAGTATATCGTGATTCGTCGACTGTATTAATGAACGTTGCATTTTGAATGATCACTACTACGTCTGAATAATGCTCTCGGATATAGTTTCGAGCGTTTGTCACAAAATCTCCCTGAGTACCTACAATATTCATATCAATACCCACTGAAGCAGGTAAGGCTTCTAAAAGATAGTTCCAGGAAACCTTTTCCCCCATTAGCCCAGTAACAAGATTGTTACAGACAGCGACTTTTATTTCTCCCGTTGCCACTTCTGCAGTTAATGGACTATCTAACTCTCCCCACTGAAAGTGGTAAGCTAAACTGTCAAACGCCGTCTGATGCTTTATTCCTATAGTCTGGAGTTTTAGCATCAAGACAGTATCACCAGATATACAAGCTTCTCCCAAGTGGGCAATTACTGGGTTATTAAAATCACTACCAAGGACAACCTGTCCTTCTGGATAACCCCCCACCCGTTCAAAATGCTCCTTACGGATTAAGAGGGGCATAAATAGGCCACCGTCTAATAATTTAGACTCCATCAGGTCACGGGCATACAGTTGAAATTCTTTTTCTTGATATGACGAATAATCCCGACCAAAGTCCCTTTCCACACCGTATTGACCACTGCGCAGCTTCCCCGACTCTACCAATCGGGATGTGACACAGTTCTTTCCGTTATAAGCCTGCCATAGATTATCCAACCAACCTGGGGTAAACGCCATATCCGAATTAATGAAGACAACGAAGTCTCCCTGCGCTTTGCTAGCAGCAAAATTGTAAGCACGATAAACATTATTTACATACCACTGAGTTTGCTGTTCGGGAGTATTCTTGAAAATATAATGCGGTATATAGTTATCGCGCAAATAACTGAGCACTGAGGAGTTCGCATCATTAGCGACAAAGAAAAACTCTTTATCGGTCATATCGGTATATTTAAAGACTTGCTCGTAAACAAATTTCAACCATTCCACACTTTTATAGACTAAACAAACAATGGAGAATCTGGGTTTAAACACTTCTTCCCGGTATTCTTCAACATAAGCTAAGGACTCCACAAAGGTCAGTGGTTGAGGTTCGTCATCATCCAGCCAAAGGCCTTCCGGAAAGATTTCTTGAGGAACTTTAGCGACAACAAGCTTTTCCTCGCTGATTAAACGATCAAGCATCTCATAACCGCGTTGTCCGTGAGACTTGTAAACTAGATATTTATATGCCAAACGTTGCTTGGAAGAAAAACCGTAGTGTAATACTTGAACATCAAGTGTCCACATTACGTTACGAATCGTCGAAGGAAAAAGTGGTTGGTGGAGTCCGGGTTTTGTGTCATTAAAGCAGATGCCGGGAACCACTCGCCAAAGACGGCAAAACCACCCCTTATCAAATAAACTGTCTAAACGTTGCCAAGAATAACTGCGCCAAAGGTTTAATTCATGCATGTTCACAGCATCATACTGATTTTTGTCACATTGCGCACACAGTTCCTGAAGCTTCTCGGCAGCATTAGCGGTTAATACTTCGTCTGCATCTAACCACAAAATAAAATCCGGCTTCAGCTTTAAAGCCTCTTGAAGCAGAAGTTGCTTATGACTTCGCTCATTGACAAAATCATTCTTAGTCCCTCTAAGGACGTACGGGGTTTGTTTGAGCATATATTCATAGCTGCCATCCGTACTACCATCATCATAGACAACCAGATCGCTAACTGCGGGTATAACATACTTTACAAACCGTTCTAGATTATTTTTGCAAAGCTCATTAAAGACTTGACAAATACAAACAATCTTATATCTTTCTATCATCGCAAAAATTCCTCGGTTTCTTGAATTTCTTGACCCACCATCAAATGATGCTTAAGCAACAAGTCCACCGTTTCATCAAAGGTCATGAGGGAATCGCCTGAGCTATACTCTTTGGACAGCGCCTGTAAGCTAGGCTCCTCTGTAACTAGTTCTGGCAGCATAGGCTTGATTGCATAATAATCGCCTCGATCATACGTTCGCCATGCTTCTTCTTCAGAAATCATAATTTCATGGACCTTTTCTCCTGGCCGAATTCCTGTGTATTTTATGGCCATATCCCTATCTCCCCTCAAGGCCTTCGCTACATCTTCAATTAGGGCTGAGGGAATTTTCGGAATGAATATTTCTCCAGGCTTAGCACCTTTTAGGACAGCGAAAATGGTGTCCACTGCACTCTCTAAAGGCAATAAAAATCTCGTCATTTCCTTTGTTGTAATAGTAATCGGACCACCGTGCTTAATTTGTTCATGGAATAAAGGGATTACAGATCCCCTGGATGCCAACACATTACCATAGCGCACACAAATAAATCTGGTCTTGGGAAGTGTTACATTTGCCGCTATAAAGATCCGCTCTTGCAAAGCCTTCGAAATCCCCATGGCATTCACCGGTTTGCAGGCTTTATCCGTTGAGACACCGACCACTGTTTCTACTTTAAGATTGCTTTCACCAATAGCACGTATTATATTTTCTGCTCCCACGATATTGGTCCGTACCGCTTCAAAGGGAAAATATTCACAAGACGGTACCTGTTTGAGGGCAGCAGCATTGATGACTATATCCGCTTCCCTTAACACAGAACAAACAGAATGATAATCACGGATATCCCCTATTCTAAACTCGATTAAGCGAGCAAAATTGTCATAGATCACTTCATCAGTAACGTTTCGTTTGTGCTGGTATTCAACCCGCATAGCATGCTGTTTAGCTTCATCCCGTGAAAAGATGATAATTTTCTTAGGGGAACCGAGTTCATCTTGTAAGAGCCGACGGGTTAACACCTTACCAAGTGAACCTGTGCCACCGGTAATTACAATCACTTTGTTATCAAAAACTTTCATTTTCATCCCCCTTGACTTAACCTTTTTGATATGGACCTTGCAAATAATCGTTATACATGCCACGAACCATTTCCGTCCAGGTTGGTGGATTGTAGCCCGTTAGGGAGCGGAATCTTGATGAGTCCAACGATCGATCGAGTCTAAAACTGTCCTCTGGTTCGATCACTATCTTTTTTCCGTACTGAACGGCAATAAGTTTAAGCAACTCATATTTAGAGATTGGATTGGAAGATACGTGGTAAAGTCCCGATATTTCTGGATTTGGAATCACGTAATCATGAATGATCCGAGATAATTCGACCGTTGAGAAGCCTGAATAAATGACCTTTCTAAAACCATGCACCTTTTCTTCTTTACTGAGGAACCAGCCAACTAAACCATAGTTTCCTTTCAATTCATGCCCAATAATCGAGGTACGTAGGGTAACACAATGTGAGTAGGCTACTTCACCAAGGAATTTTGTCCTTCCATAGAGATCGGTGGCATTAGAAAAATCGTCTTCTAAATAGCCTCCTTTCTCTCCATCAAAGACACAATCACTACTTATATGAATCATTCGCGCCCCAACTGCACTACATAGCATCGCAATCCGATGCGGTAAAAGTGCGTTTGTACTTATCGCTACGAGAGGGTCTTGGGCCTCGGGCACTTGCTTGATGATTCCGATACAATTCACGACAAAGTCTGGCTTCACCTCATCGAAAACTTTTACAAGGCTATCTGTTTGATGGATATCTATGTCTCGGCGCACCTTATTCAACCGATCCGTCGGTAACCAACCTGATAATTCCTTTGAAGAGCGGACCGTAGCGAGGACATCAAGACTTGAATCCCCTGATAGATAGCGGAACAGGGTATGCCCTAACATTCCAGACCCTCCCAAGATCAATACCTTTTTCATACCCTTATCCCACTCCTTTTCACACCCATTCCTTTTAAGGAAGCATTATCTACTTAAATTCCTCTTTAGCCTTTTCTAGATCAGCCATCGTCCCAATGTCAAACCAAAGGTCCTGACTTTCAAAACTTACAACTCGAGCCTGTTCCGCAAGAAGACGCTGAACCAGGTCTGGCATATCAAAGCGTTCGTTTTCAGGAATTAGCGAAAGAACTCGCTTGTTAATGACGTAAATGCCCATACTCGCCCAATAGTTAATAGTTGGTTTTTCCGAATAAGCGGTTACTTGACCATCCTTAATCTCTAAGACTCCGAACGATGAGCAGACAGACTTCTTCTGCACAGCCACCGTCATATCCGCCTTCAACGCTAAATGGTGTTCATACAAAGCCCGAAAGTCTAAAGTTGTCAGTTCATCCCCATTAACCACTAAAAAATTTTCCTCTAAATCGTTGACCAGTCTCAAGGGACCCGCCGTCCCTAATGGATCAGTTTCCACAGAATAACGAATCGTTAAACCAAAATAACTGCCATCTTGGAAGTACAGTTTAATGAACTCTGCAAGATACCCCAAACACATGATGATTTCATTAAAGCCTGCAAGCTGGAGTTGATGCACAAGAATCTCCGCTATCGGTTTGTCCCCAATGGGAAAAAGAGGCTTGGGTAAAATCCGGGAAAATGGATCTAAGCGTGTACCGCGGCCACCCGCTAAAATAATAGTTTGCATTTTTTTCCCCTTCTTTATCTTTTCAAATTTGGTATTTCCCTATCTGAAAACGATTCATATGGGCAGCAATCCAGGCTACCGTTCTTTTGACCCCATCTTCCAATGACACACGAGGTTCCCAGCCTAATGTTTCTTTAGCTAAACGATTATCCGCTAAAAGACGGTTTACCTCGCTACGGATCGGACGTATCCGCGCTTCGTCCACGACAATTTTCGCGGTACTCTGTATCGAATCTATAATAATGCGAGCTAATTGCCCAATAGAAATTTCCTGCCCTGAGCCCACATTAATGACCTTTCCAACGGCCCCCGGAGTCTGTGCAGCTTTCATAAATGCCTCCGCGGTGTCCGTTACAAACGTAAAGTCACGCCGGGCATCCGTATTTCCAAGGCGTATTTCTTCACGGGCCAGAGCCTGAGTAATAAGGGTAGGAATGATGGCTCGGGCCGACTGTCGCGGTCCATAACAATTGAATGGTCTTATCGTAACGACCGGTAGTTCAAATGAAGCATAAAAACTTTCCGCTAACATATCCGCCCCAATTTTACTGGCTGAATAAGGGGACTGACCCTGAAGAGGATGGGCCTCATCTATTGGGACATAGCGTGCAGAACCATATACTTCACTGGTCGAAGTATGAACAATTCGATTCACTCCATGATCTCGCGCTGCTGTAAGAATATTGAACGTCCCCATAATATTTGTCTCAACAACCTCGCGAGGATTTTTATAGGAATAAGGGATTCCCACCAAAGCACCTAGGTGAAAAACACTGTCGCAACCCTTTACCGATCGTTCGATTACATCCGCGTCACGTAAGTCTCCTGCGATTATTTCAATTTGTTCAAGAATACTTGGCTCTAAATCCTCCAGATTCCCACGGCCATCTCTGGAATTATAACGAATAAAGACACGAACTTTGGCTCCCGCTTTGACCAAAGCCTCTGTCAAGTGGCTACCTATAAATCCACCAGCTCCTGTAACCAAGACCTGTTTTTGCTCCCACATCACGCTCTTCCATGCCCCCTCCCTTAGTAATTGCTATATCGTATGTCAGTGTTTGTATATCTGACACACGTTGTACATTAAAGCGTAAGGTTAAACATCCACTTTGTTATTGTTATTTATTTGTTCCAAGACCCTCAAATATCTTGGTGCAAGCTGACCCCACTCATACGTCAAAGCCTGCTCCTGCCCCCTTGCTGCAAGAGAGCGTAAAAGAGAAGGGTTGTTGTAAGCGGTAATTAACGCTTCAGAAAGTTGCCTCACATTACCGGCGTCAAAGGTTAGGGCACAGACGTGAGAAACTAATTCTGCTAGTCCTCCCGCTCTTGATGCAATTAAAGGAGTCCCGATCGCCATTCCCTCCAAGGCTACCATTCCATAGGCTTCACGCTGACTTGGAACAACGAGGCCCGCGGCACGTCCCATCCATCCCCTTACTTCCGGACTCGGAATCCAGCCGTGGAACTTTACCCAAGCTCCTAGCCTCTTCGATTGAACAAGCTTTTTTAAGAAGGCTTCATAGTACTCTGGCCCCTTGCCAATAATATTTAGGTAAATTTGCCGCCCACTTTGCCGAACTAACGACATGGCTTGAATTAAATCTTCAATTCCTTTATAATCCAACAGTCTGCCTACATAAAGAAACTCATTCAGCTTCCCTGGTTGCCATCGTTCTGCTGGCCAAGAAATGCCGATAGGCAAAACGTCTGTTTTAGAAAGGTATTGGGGGAGATGCCCCGCCAGATAGTTTCTTTCACTCTGACTGATGAGTTGAATACGTTGACAACGCATTAGGAGGTCTTCTTGAATTTTAAATTGTGCTTGCAACTCAGGTTCTGGTCGGTCTTCTAACTCTTTACGCAGAAAAGAATAAACGGAATAAAGAATTGGGATCAACCCTTGTGAAAGGGTATAGGCCAAAGGGGTAAAGTTGATAGCGTGAATATGAATTACATCCCACACCTGATTAAGCTCGGGAAATTCCTGACACACGACATCAGCCTTGATCATGCCTAAATAGCCAAAGTAGTGGGGGTTCCGAGGCAATCCTAAAACTTTGATCTGTTGTCCTCGCGAGACCCACGCAGGTACATTCCAATCACTACGTGGCACAATGACCGTTTGTTGAACACCCAAACGATCAAGCATATATAGCATGCCGGTAGCCGCTGTTCCGGCACCACCAAAATTTTCTTCTTCAAATTCATTAGTTAGTGATAAGACATTCATAAAGGATCACCCCCAGACTGGTATTTACACGCCTAATGAAAATAACAAGAGGATGCCTCAAACTATTTGAGACATCCTCTCTCTAATCTCTGCTCATCTAGATTTCGCAACTTCCATTAAATACCACATCTCCTGTGCTGACTAAAGTCCAATCAGGTTATCGGTTAATAATATTAACCTTCCATCCTGTTTCTTGAACAGCATCCTTCTTCTCCTCTTTGTCCACTACTACAACGTCGTCGTCTTCTTCATCTTCATCTTCATCTTCGTCTTCATTTTCATTTTCATCTTCGCCTTCATCTTCGTCTTCGTCTTCGTCTTCGTCTTCTTCGTCTTCATCTTCGTCTTCGTCTTCGTCTTCGTCTTCGTCTTCGTCTTCGTCTTCGTCTTCTTCTTCTTCGTCATCGTCATCGAAAGCGATTTTCATCACTTCCCCATTTCGATACGTAATCTTAACTTTTTTGACGTCTGTTCCATCTTCCAATAAATTATAAAGTTGTTTTAGTAATTCTGCCTTGTGCATACTCTCGCACCTTTCTTTAACTAAATTTTTGACCAAACCTCTCCATCTCATAAGATCTGTTCAGGTTGAAGATATCTTGTGTATTATATGATCCTTATTAGCAATTGGTACTGATCTGTTGCAGATGTCATTGATCTGTTCTTCTAACCCTGTTTTCAAAGAGCATACTGGCTTATAGTTTAGTAATGTATTGGCCTTCGATATATCTGCCCAAGTATCCAGCGGATCTCCCTTAAGCCGTTCCATAAATTCCAGAGTTGCTTTTTCATTGAGTAGGTCTTCAAGTATAGAAATAACCTCCAGAATTGAGGCTCTCTCCCTACCACCAATATTGATTGTTTCTCCGATCACTCCTTCTGCATAAAGAGCTGAGACAGTTGCTTCCACACAATCTCCGATAAAGGTAAAATCTCGTGTTTGCTTACCGTCTCCAAATATTTTGATCGACTTGCACTGAAGAATACCCTTGATAAATCGATGAAACGCCATATCTGATCGTTGTCTTGGTCCAAATAAGGTAAAATATCTTAAAATAACGATGGGGATCCCATAACTTGCCTGATATACCTTGCACAAATATTCACCAGTTAGTTTACTCACCCCATATGGAGAAAGAGGGGTGGGGATAGAATCTTCTGCAACTTTCCCAATTTTTTCACCATAAACCGAGGACGTTGATATATAAATGAACTTTTTGAGTGGACATCCACGTACCGCTTCTAATAAGACCTGGGTGGCTACAATATTATGGTCAACATAGGCTTGAAAATCTGTTCCCCAACTTGTGCGTACACCCGGCATAGCCGCTAAGTGGTAGACGACTTGAACGTCCTCTAGGAGTTTCGCTAAGTCAGCTTTACGGAGATCCACTTGATGAAATTGAAAACGAGGATTTGTAAGCAACAACTTAAGATTCCTCAGTTTCGTCTGGTTGAGAGCTGGAGTAATAAATCCATCAATTCCGATTACCCCGATATCATCTATTTGGAGTAGTCGTTCACAAAGGTGGGAACCTATAAAACCCGCGGCCCCAGTAACTAAAATTCTCATCGTTTTGCTACCCCCAGATAATGTAATCCATGTCCTTGAACAGTTTTCCCATCAATACAGTTTCTAGCATCGAGAATGACTGATCCCTTCATTCTCGATTTCACTTCTGACCAGTTACATTTGTGAAATTGGTCCCATTCTGTAGCAACAATCAAGGCATCGGAATTGCTAACCGATTCATACTGATTAATATAGGAAGCAACCTCGGGCAATTCAAGGTACACCACAGGATCATATGCATGAACCTGACAACCCATTTGAACAAGTTGCTTGATAAGAGCAATGGCTGGAGAGGAGCGTAGGTCATCCGTTCCAGGTTTAAAGGTCACACCCCAAACCGTAATCTGTTTATCCGCCAAGTCTGGAAGTACTGTACTCAGTTTATTCAAGTAAAGCCCAATTTGAGTATCGTTGATCTCCAGCACAGCATCGAGTAGCTTCGTCTCAACTTTTTTACTTGACGCTGAATGTTTAAGTGAATTTAGATCTTTAGGGAGGCATGATCCCCCAAAGCCTAGTCCAGCATTTAAGAAATGCTGACCAATTCGCGGATCTGTCACCAACCCTTTGGCTACATCTGTATAATCCACCTCATATTTATCACATATACGAGCGATTTCATTGGCGAAGGAGATTTTCGTGGCCAAAAAGGCATTGCAAGCGTATTTGATCAGTTCCGCCCCTGTTAAACTGGTGAAAATAATAGGAATATTTCCCTTTTTATAGAGCTTTTTCAGGACTTTTATGGGCCGATGGGTTTTCATGCCAAAAACAATTTTATTGGGATGATAGATATCCCATAATGCTGTTCCTTCCCGCAAAAATTCCGGATTAGAAACGATATCAAATAACTCTTCTGCTATGCCTCTTTCAACGAATGAATGGTGAATCCATTCATTGGTTCCTGGCGGAACAGTACTTTTCATAATAATGATTTTGTGATTATTAATGGTTGAAGCAATGATTTCAACAACTTGGTTAATAAACGTTAAATTGCTACTCCCATCTTCATTAGAAGGTGTGCCTACGGCAATCAAAATAATTGGATAATCTCTAATCCACTCTTCCACCCGAGTTGAAAAATGAAGTCTGCCTTTTTGCAAGTTTTTGTTCATTAATTCTTCTAATCCTGGTTCATATATGGGGATCTTTCCTTGTACGAGACTATCAATTTTTGAGTGTTCCATATCCACACATTGAACTTCATGTCCAAAATCCGCTAAAGCGGTTGCTGTTGTGAGCCCCACATAGCCGGCACCTACGACGCATATTCTCATAAATTGGTCAACCCGCCCTCATGTATGTTGATTTATGTATTGTATTCATGCAAATATGGCGCGTTACAGTTTTCAACTAGCTCCATAACATTCCTCATTAAAGCAGAATAGTGTATACTATGTAGCTTAAAATGATGGAGGCGCTGATGTGGAAGAAGAATATATGATTCAACCGTGGGATAACGAAGCTATGCAGCCAGGTATTAATTTAGATATGTATGTACCTCCAAAGCTTGATGAATTAGCCATGCAGGTAATTACTTACTACGACATGGAGGTCCACCATAAAACGTTAATAACATCAAAGCCGGACAAAGGTGGGGCCATCTGGAAGATTGAAACCGATAAAGGACCCCGCAGTTTGAAGGTTTTACACCGTAAGCCGATCAGAAGTCTCTTTAGCGTGGGGGCACAGAACTACATTGTAAAACAAGGTGGAAGAGTACCCGCCTTAATAAAGACCAAGGAAGGCCTGCTTTATGTCGAAAAGGGTGGGAAGGTATGGATTGTCACAGATTGGATTGAAACCCTTACTTCAGCAAGTAAGGATTTAGAGGGTGCTCGTTCCTTATGTTACGGCTTAGGGGAGTTTCATAAGTTTTCCCGAGGATATATTCCACCGGCAGGTTCCCAAAGAGCTTCAAGATTGTATCGTTGGCCCGCTTATTATCATAAAATAATTAAGAAAATTGGCTGGTTTCGGAACATCGCCAAAGCTTATAACGACCTTCCGAGTAGTCACACACTCCTTTCTACCATCGAGATATTTGAGCGACAGGCTCTAGATGCCTTGTCTACCCTTGAACAATCATCTTATGCTCAAATGATCTCAATGGGAGAAGAGCACTGGGGACTTGTTCACCAAGACTACGGATGGTCTAACGGACAACTTGGTATTGGTGGTCTGTGGGTGATCGATTTAGATGGAGTAGCCTACGACTTACCGATTCGCGATCTGCGCAAGCTAATATCGGGCACGATGGACGACATTGGCAGGTGGGACTTTGCTTGGATTCGGAGCATGATCGATGCCTACCATCAAGCAAATCCTCTCGATATAGAAACTTACGAAATTTTATTAAATGATCTAGCCTTCCCCAATGAGTTCTATAAACACATTAATGAAATGCTATACGATCCTATTAACTACATTAGTGAAAATATGGAAGTAATCATTCAGCATCTTATGCTCTTAGAAAAAACAAAGGGATTAGCATTAGCTGAGCTAAAACTAGATCAGCATAAATTTCCAACGGGAAATTACGCTTTAAGACCAGTCATTGAACCAGAAACTCTCGAAATGATGCAATTAACAGCATATATGGAAAATTCGCCCTCAAACCTAGATATGAACCAAGAGAACTTTCAACTCAAAAAGACTCAGCTCCTTAAGGAAATTAATCATCTCGTAAAGGATGAGAATTTTACTGGAAACAAGAATTTACAAAAGAACGAGAACCATCAATTAAAAGTGCTAATGATTTGTACAGAAAAGCTTCCGGTCCCACCTGTGCGTGGTGGAGCTATTCAAACCTATATCGACGGAATCTCTAGAATTTTAAGTAACCAACATGACTTAACGATCTTGGGAACGACAGACCCTTCATTACCTCTTGAAGAATTCAACCATAATATTCGATATGTAAGAATCGATGGCGAACAAATTTTAGAAATCTATGCTGAAAAAGTTATTGATTTCCTTCAAAACAATTCTTTTGATCTTATTCATGTCTTTAATCGACCCCGACTTATCCCATTAATCCGTGAAGTTGCCCCCCATGCACGAATAATCTTAAGTATGCATAACGATATGTTTGGTACTCATAAAATTCACCACGGAGATGCACTTACCGCAATAAATGAAGTTGAACGGATCATTACCGTAAGTGATTATGTGGGAAACACGATCAGCAAGCTCTATCCTCAGGCAGCTTCAAAGGTTCAGACGATCTATTCAGGAGTAAATCTAGATACGTTTATTCCTTGGAAAAGATCAACTACAGCAGCTCAAGTTCGTCAGAAACTACGGGAAGACTATGATCTTGAATCCAAAACGGTCATTCTATTTGTAGGGAGATTAACCCCAAAAAAGGGTACAGATCTACTAATTCAAGCGCTTAATGAGCTTAGTTCATTAGATTCAACGATTGCATTGGTTATCGTGGGCGGAACATGGTACAGCGTTGATAAAGTTACTGATTATGTGGGATATGTTCGCGCCCTGGCAGAGAAAACTCCTTTTCCTGTGATCACAACAGGTTATGTATCGGCTGATCTTATTCATCAATGGTTTTGGGCCGGGGATATCTTTGTGTGCCCCTCTCAGTGGCAAGAACCTCTGGCTCGTGTCCATTACGAGGCCATGGCTTCTGGTTTGCCCTTTCTAACAACTGCACGAGGCGGCAATCCAGAAGTTGTGATCGAACAAAATGGGTTTATCGTCGAACAACCCGAGGACTCAACTGAATTTGCCGAGAAGCTAAAACTTCTCCTCACCAATCCCGAACTTCGACAAAAAATGGGCCAGACTGGTCGGCGTTTAGCTGAAGAGCGATTCAGTTGGGAGCGGGTAGCACACGAAGTCTTAGAAGCATGGAAACCAAGATTCGCCCTTAAAACGATTATTGAGAGCGACATTAGTCCCAGCGATTTAGCTAAAGTGTTAGATAAGGGTGATGATCTAGATAAGCTTAAATGGTTGGATAAGGAGGACATAATTATAGATTCGGCTTTGGGAGTTGGTTCATCCGTCTTAAAGATTACCCGAGACATGATTGTGTCGATGTGGGTAAATAACCCTTCGCTAAACCTTACCCGTCCATCCCTACTGAATATCACCCGAAAAACAATTGTTCCAATGAAGGTAAATACTAGTATTATTGATATTTCCTGTTCATACGTTGTGAAGATCACTCGAGAAATGATCGTTTATTAGGTGTCTGATCCTACTCGCACAATGCTGAAGATTAAACGTATATTATACCACTAGGATCGTGCCTATTCTTAAATATGGAAGGAAGAGAAAACAATGACTGATCAAAAGCATTGTCCTTGTCCTTGTTCTTGTTCTAGTCCTCATCAATGGACTCAAGCCACTCCTTTCACTCCCGCTTGGGCTCAGATAACGCCTTCTACTACGAAATGTACTCAAAAAGATAAGGCGGTTACTCCAGATCCAGTTTTTCCCAAGAATGCTACACTACCGATGTGCACACCAGTAGAATTAAAGAAAACAGGTCCAGGTACAATGTTAATTACCGTATCTATCCCTGCAGAATCAATCATCACCTTGCCTACAAAAGCACTTGAAATAAAAATGATTAGAAAGAATCTGAAAATTACACAGTGCCGTTTTGTTAACTGCCTTCCCCCAGTATCTGGCTTACCACACGACACCCCCAAATTGTTTCTCGGAGGTTTTGTACGCAAGGATATTCAATATTCTGAAGTAGTTCGACACACTGCAACCACAGTAGAAGGTAGTATTAAAGATTTTGTCGTCGATATACCCATTTCGTGTGTTGTTGACCTCGGCAAGCACTTAATATTTTCACATGTCCATTTTAAGCAACAGAAAGAATACGAATTTTCTAGTTCGACACCGCTTCCTTCTGGGTTTTCGTCAAAAGAAAAGCTTCTTTCACGCGACCCCACCGAGTTTAACCTTATAAGCCAGGAGTACCTTAACCCCTTACCATCCTGCGAGCTCATCTTCAGTCAAATCAACGAAATGGATGATGCTCTCGACCGTGTCCCGTTGCAAGGTGGACCCTTTGAAGAAGGTGTTTTCAGAACCCTGCAAGAAAAGATGATTGTTTTAATGCAAATTCGACTAACCTTCCAATCTAACCATGATCATCATAAAGCCAAGAAGTGCTGATTATCCTACAATAATGGGTTTATCTTATTG
>DATMYU010000529.1:0-14601 GCA_035560775.1 Desulfosporosinus sp. | reverse complement strand
GATATGGATTAAGTCAAATAAAATGATTGGAGGTCTTTCAATGTTAGGAATGATCGTAAGGTTTGTCGTTTCGGCTGTAGTTTTGCTTTTGGTAAGTTATATTCTTCCGGGACTTCGTGTGGCTGGTTTCACCGGAGCCTTAGTAGCCGCCTTGGTGATCTCCATACTGGGCTATGCTATTGAGAAGGTGTTTGGAGACAAAATTTCACGGACAGGGCGGGGTGCGGTTGGATTTTTTACAGCGGCTGTGGTAATTTATTTCAGCCAGTTTCTTATTCCAGGTTACATCACCGTTTCCATCATTGGTGCTTTACTGGCATCACTTGTCATTGGGATTATTGATAGCTTTGTCCCGACAACGCTTCGTTAGCGTATACGTAAACTGTGCGTAAATTAAACATCAATATTTTTTAATGAGAAACTCTTCTGATTGATGTTCTACCTTGGACTTGTCCTTCATACTTCTTCAATAAAGAGGAAGGGGGACAAGTCTTTTGTTGCGGGAAGATTTTTATCAGAGAAAGAAACACCATTACGAGATTTGGAGAGTTAAAGAATGGGTGCGAGGGCTTATCTTAGGATTCATTAGTGTACTAGTGATACTGGGTTTTGCCTATGCCTTCCACAGCGGGAGCTCTCGTCAACTTATTAGTTTTATGGCTCAACAATCTTTCCCCTTTGAAGCTGTTTTAATGGAAGGTGCTCCGGGCTATTCTCAGCCGGAGCGCGCACGCTTGGATTTAGCAAGGAACCAAGGAGCGGCGGTTGGTATGTTTTTATTAACGGGTGTCAATATTTCAGACCCTCGGACATTTTTTTTGGGCTATTTCTCCCCCCCGCCACAAGGTCCGGTATGGTTAGGGTGGGCGTACGACCCTAATGATCCGGAGTTTGAGGGTCCGATTCTTGAACCGATTGTCAGTGATACGCAAAAGCCTGAAGGAAATACGGCCGTGACTCCACCAGCTGTGCCGGTGCCAGGGGCGAAAGGAATTGTTGTGGGAATTTATAATACGCATAACAATGAAAGTTATGCAGGGGATGGAGGTGCTGAACATCGCTTTGGTGAAAATGGGGATGTCGTTACGGTAGGGGAAACACTGAAGAAAGATCTTGAGAAAAATGGAATTGGAACAGTCCACTCGTTGCAAATACATGATGCAGTGGATTTCATGAAAGCGTATTCGTATTCTGTAAAGACGGCAACGCAAATGACCAAAGATTATCCTAATATGAAGATCTTATTAGACGTGCACCGAGATGGATTCCCTGTGGGGGTTCCCAAGAGGACGGTTACTCTGAAGGGGCAAAAGGTTAGTCAGGTATTAGTTGTCATAGGGAAGAAAAATCCACATTGGCAAAAGAATGAGGCATTGGCCAAAGAACTCATGGCTTTAGCAGAAAAAAAATACCCAGGGCTCTTTTCAACTAATATAAGTTATGCAACCGATGCCAGGTATAATCAACATCTTTCGGACGGCGGGTTGTTGCTGGAATTTGGGAGTCAGTATAATACCTTAGCTGAAGCTAATGGCGCAGCGGAAGCCGTGGCGGAGATTATAGCAGATTATCTAAAAGCTAACAAGTAGGGGTACGATGCATCGTGCCCCTACTTGTTAGGGACGCGTGAACAATGCTATAATTCGGATGGTAGATTAGGACGATGGGGAGAAGGGATTAGCTCAATATGTCATCAACCAACCGCACGCTTATGAAGGCTGCAGGATTTTTAATGGTTGCCCAATTGGCATCACGTGTTTTAGGCTTTTTGCGTGAATCACTGATGGCTGGATTCTTTGGGCAGGGTGCCACTACGGATGCCTATAATACGGCATTTGTTCTTCCGGATTTATTGTATTGGTTACTTGTAGGTGGAGTTTTAAGTGCAGCTTTCATCCCCGTGCTTTCTTCATATATTGCCAAGGGAAATGAAGAGGAGGGCTGGCGTGTCGTCAGCTCAGTGGCGAATCTGATCTTCCTTACTCTTGGCTTGTTAATCCTGATGGGACTTTTTTTTACTCCTCAATTTCTCCGTATAATGGTTCCTGGGTTTGTCGGGACAGGAAATATGGGTCTCGCGACGAACTTGACCCGAATTCTCTTGATCCAGCCCTTATTTATGGCTTTAAGCGGTTTGACTATGGGAGTCCTGAATTCTTACAAGATTTTTTGGCCTTCTGCCTTGGGGACAGTTCTTTATAACGCGTGTATTATATTTTTTGGGACGGTTCTAGCAGACCCCGCTAATCCTAATAGTATAGCTGGCTTTGCGGTAGGGGTCGTGGTGGGAGCCTTTGTAAGTTTTGCTGTGCAAATCCCTGCTTTGCGGAAAGTCGGAGTGCGTTACTATCCCGTCATTGACTGGCATGATCCGGGCGTCCGTCGGATTGCGGCGCTTGCTGTGCCTATTATTATCAGTTATTCCTTGAATCAAATTCAGGTGATGGTCAATAATAACTTCGGATCGTCTCTGTCTCCGGGGAGTATCACGGCTGTTTGGTATTCTTATCGTCTATTTCAGTTACCAGTGGGTATTTTTGCGTTAGCTATTGCAGTGGCTACCTTTCCGACAATGACAGAACAAGCGGCCTTAAAGCAATGGGATAAACTCCGCCAAACGATATCACAGGCCGTACGCATGGTTATTTTTATCACTGTGCCGATTTCGTCCGGTATGATTGTTTTGCGCTATCCTCTTATACGCGTTCTATTTCAACATGGGCATTTTACTGCCCAAGACACCTTGACCACGGCGATTCCTTTGTTTTACTTTGCGATTGGAATTTCTTCTCAGTCTGTGATTCAGATTCTCCCGCGGGCTTTTTATGCCCTTCAGGATACATGGACACCGGTGATCTTGGGTATTATTGCTATGGCGGTTAATATTATGGCTATGGTTTTATTGATAGGCCCGCTTGCTCACGGGGGGTTGGCTTTTGCGACGACCATTGCTGCCTTCGTGAACATGATTCTGCTGTTTTGTGTGCTGCGTCGGCGTTTAGGGCAAATGGACGGGTGGGCAATGTTTTGGACAAGTGTAAAATCCTTGGTCGCTTCACTTTTCATGGCGGTTGTAATCTGGGTATGGAGTGAATTTCTGACCCCCTTGATTGGAATTCGCACAATAGCTTCGTTGATCGTCCTGCTTACAGGAACAGTAATTGGAGCTTTAGTATTTGCTGGGATGGCTAAGATCCTGAGAATGGAGGAGTTTCGGCAGACAATGGGTTTGCTGCATCGGAAGATTGGAAAGCGCTGACATGTATACAGTATATCAAGCAAAATGGAGCACTTTACATAGTGACAAATCACGGATTGTAATGTAGTATAGTCAATAACACCTTGCAAAACATTGGGGTGTGAAACTTCGGCAATGAAGCCGTCAAGATGCCTTGGAGCATCTGACGGCTTTTTATGTGTACTTTATTGAGTGGGAGGGGACGCTTTGAAAGAGCCAACTGTGGTTAAAAAGGCACGACCTTCCTTGGAACGGTCCGCGATACGTCTAGCACTGACAGAGACAAGAGCAGAAGAGGATCGGCTCAAAAAATTTCTGCTTGAAGCATATAACATGCGCAGTGGTGTGACGGAACTTGGAGGAACGGAAACAGTTCTTCAACATACTGGAAAGCTAACAAATTCGGTGATGGCAACAGCCTTTAATACAGGTGTCATCCCAAAAGATGCTCGAAAGATACACGCCTTGGTCCATGCGACTTTGGAAGCCAGCAACAGTATTTTCATTCATAGCAATAGCAATGCCAGTTATGTTCTAAAAATTGGTTTAACGACAGATACAGAATGGATTGCTGTAGCAATTTATGCACGTGCTTCCCTTCATCCCCTCTTAGAACATGCTCGTGTAGGACTGGGATTCATGCATCTTTGAAGATAAAGAAAATTTGGCTTGCCTTAGTTGCAATTATGTATTGGCCATAGATGGCAAGTTGCCGTGATAGCGAGTAGGAACCTTCCAGAAATAGATAAACATTTAGTTACACTTTCTGTCCTGGAAAGAACTCATTTTTATTCATCAGTAGTGCGATTTAAGTGGCATGGAAGTCTAACTAGTAGAACATTGGAAAAATGTTAAGCGTGTTAAGTTTAGTGATAGTGTGATTTAGTGATAAGAGCGTTAGAGTGACTAGTGCTAAAGTGATATAGATTTCTTTGAGGAACTTACAATTTCATAGCCGGGCACCAAATCTATTGAGGATTTGGAGCGGAAAAGTGTTTTAGAGAGCCCTTAATTTATACGAAATTAAGGGCTCTCTTTGTCTTTTTCTATAACACTTGGAGAACCATCTGAAAATAGGATTTTTATAGATTTCTTAAAAACCAAAATTGAGGGAGGTGATGCGATGGTTCTTTATGCCAGTCCCTGTGGAATGACACATTATGAGGAAATTAACCTAAATTTGAAGGAGGATGAATTATATGAAAATGATTAGAGCAATTGTACGACCTGACAAAACCGAGATTGTGGCTGAGGCCTTAGCACAGGCTGGGATGCCATCGCTAACAAAAATGCACGTCTTTGGTCGAGGTAGAACAAAGGGTATTCGGATCGGCGATGTGGTTTATGATGAGTTTCCGAAGACTCTGCTGCTGTTAGTTATTGAAGATGACAAGTTGGATGAGGCTGTTGCGGTGATTCTCGAAAGTGCCAAAACCGGAACCATGGGCGATGGCAAGGTTTTTGTGACCGAAGTTGAAGAGGCGTATACCGTAAGTAAAGGGACAAAGGGGTTGTAGAAATGAAGGAAATAATGACTTTAATTCGACGCCATAAAGTACCTGAAACAAAAAAAGCTTTTGAAGATGCAGGATTCCCAGCTCTGACGATTCAAAGTGTTGAGGGCCGTGGGAAGCAAGGCGGAATCGGAGGATGGGCAGCTGAAATTGACCCTGAATTGAATGCAGTGATGAGTGCAGAGTTGGCAGATGAGACCCGATTTAATTGGATTCCTAAGCGGATGTTAACTATTGTGGTGCAGGATGACCAAGTTGAAGAAGTGGTAAATGTGATTATTCAAGCGAATCAGACTGGGCACGTCGGTGACGGTAAAATCTTCGTTTGCCCCTTAAAAGAGGTGGTTCGTGTTCGCACGGGAGAAACCGGGAAAGATGCTGTTATTTAAGTATATTATTCTAGTTTTCACTTAATTTACAAAAGGAGATGCATTGGTATGAGACAAATCGCAATATATGGTAAAGGCGGTATTGGTAAATCGACGACAACCCAAAATACGGTTGTCGCCCTAGCTGAAATGGGGAGAAAAGTTACGATTGTTGGTTGTGACCCTAAAGCAGACTCAACGCGCTTGATTCTTCATAGCAAGGCGCAAACGACGGTAATGGACTTAGCCCGTGAACGAGGGACGGTCGAAGATATTGAGTTAGAGGACGTTTTGGTGGAAGGGTACCTAGGCGTTCGTTGTGCAGAATCTGGAGGTCCAGAACCAGGGGTCGGTTGTGCTGGTCGAGGAGTCATCACGGCGATTAACTTCTTGGAAGAAAATGGCGCTTATACGTCAGATACAGATTATGTTTTTTACGATGTTCTAGGTGACGTGGTTTGCGGTGGATTTGCAATGCCGATTCGTGAAAATAAAGCTAAGGAAATTTATATTGTAACTTCTGGTGAAATGATGGCCATGTATGCAGCCAACAATATTTCCAAAGGAATTTTAAAGTATGCGCAAACTGGGACTGTTCGTCTTGGCGGTTTGATCTGTAATAGTCGGCAAACAGACAAAGAAAGCGAATTAATCGAGGCCTTGGCCAAATCCTTAAATACTCAAATGATTCACTTTATGCCTCGGGATAATGAAGTACAACGTGCTGAAGTGCGTAAAATGACCGTTATTGAGTATAATTCCACCCATAAACAGGCAGATGAGTATCGGTCGTTGGCTAAAAAAATCGAGGATAACAAGATGATGACCATCCCAACTCCGCTTACCATGGATGAATTAGAAGCCTTAATGATGGAATTTGGTATCTTGGATATGTAGTATTTATCAGCTATCGAGAATATAGGGAGGTCAGCGTTATGAGCATAAAGCATACTAAGGAGTTCGCAAAAGAGGCCATTGAAGACGTTCTGACAATTTATCCGGAAAAAGCTAAAAAAGACCGGACTAAACATCTTGCGGTCAAAGATGATGCCTGTGAAGGATGCGCAGTTAAATCGAATTCGAAAACAGTTCCGGGTGTCATGACCGCACGGGGGTGCGCTTATGCAGGAGCTAAAGGGGTTGTCTGGGGGCCGGTCAAGGATATCGTGCATATTTCCCATGGACCTGTCGGATGTGGTTTTTATTCTTGGGGTAATCGCAGAAATTTAGCAGACGGTGAAATCGGCGTTGACAACTTTGTGCCGTTTCTATTCACTTCGGATTTCCAAGAAAGCGATATTATCTACGGTGGGGACAAAAAGCTCGAGAAAATAATCGGCGAGGCTATTGGGCTTTTTCCGAACGCCAAAGGGGTTTCTGTTCTCTCAGAATGTCCGGTCGGACTGATTGGAGACGACATTGAAAGTGTCGCCCGCCGCACGAGTCTACAATTTGACCTTCCAGTCATCCCAGTTCGTTGCGAAGGGTTCAGAGGCATAAGCCAGTCGCTTGGCCATCATATTGCCAATGATGCTATTCGGGATCATCTCTTGGGTAAGGGACCGGGTCGAGAAGTTGGTCCCTACGACATTGGAATTATCGGTGACTATAATATTGGCGGAGATGCCTGGGTCAGTAAAAAACTGCTCGAAGAAATTGGCTTAAACGTTGTGAATATTTGGACAGGTGACTCAACCATGGAAATGCTACAAAATGGTCATTTGGTCAAACTGAATTTAATCCACTGCACCAGAAGTATGAATTACATTGTCCAACACATGGAGGACACTTACGGAACTCCCTGGCTGGAATTTAACTTCTTCGGACCGACGAAAGTCAAAGAATCCCTCCTTAAAATTGCAGCGAAATTTGACGAAAGTATTATGGAAAAAACCTTAAAAGTCATCGAAAAATATGAAGCAGAGATGGCGAAAGTGATCGAGTCTTACCGTTCGCGACTGTCCGGAAAAAGTGTGATGCTTTATATTGGGGGTCTTCGTCCGAGACACATGATCGGGGCGTATGAAGATTTAGGCATGGAGGTCATTGGTACGGGTTACGAATTTGGTCACAAGGAAGATTATGCAATGACTGTCCCTGATTTAAAAGAGGGAACGTTGATTTATGACGATGTCAATGCTTATGAGCTGGAAGAGTTTGTACAAAAATTGAAACCTGACTTAATAGGATCTGGTATTAAGGAAAAGTATGTCTTTGAGAAAATGGGTCTTCCCTTCCGTCAAATGCATTCATGGGATTATTCCGGTCCGTATCAAGGCTACGAAGGATTCCCGATTTTTGCTCGGGATATGGATATGGCCATTAACAGCCCAACCTGGAAGTTAATTAAAGCCCCGTGGGTAAAGGAAACTTGACCTCAGGCAGACCAGCATAAGTATAGCTGAACTTATCCAGGGGCTTAGCGCCACTTATCTTACACTAAAATTAGTGGCGGTTAGCCATCGGACGAAATAAATTGGGCAGAAAGGATGTTACACATGGAAAATTGTACTAAGGCAACAACTGCTTGGCTGAATACTGTGGAGTACAAAGAATTGAATTTTGCTCGTGAAAAATTGGTCATCAACCCGGCCAAAGCATGCCAACCTCTTGGCGCCTTGCTTTGTGCCTTGGGGGTCGAAGGATGCCTACCGTTTACACACGGTTCGCAAGGCTGCACTGCCTATTTCCGCAGCACATTATCCCGCCATTTCAGGGAACCTGTAGCATCCGTCTCGGATTCGATGACCGAGGATTCCGCGGTCTTTGGTGGACAGACGAACCTTATCGATGGCTTGAAAAATGCCCATGCACTCTACAAACCAAAGGTGATTGCAGTCTATACGAGCTGTATGGCTGAAGTTATTGGGGACGATATTAAGGCTTATTTAGGGAATGCCAAGCAAGCAGACGCCATACCTAAAGACCTTCCAGTCGCTTTGGCCAATACTCCAAGTTTTAAGGGCTCTCATATAACAGGGTATGACTCGATGCTCAAAGGTCTTATAGAATGCTTAGCAACACCACGGCAGGCGGATAAAATCAACGACAGAATGTATGTTGTGCCGGGTTTTGACACCTATACCGCCAATCTTCGCGAGTATAAACGTATTCTCAAACTGATGAAAGTGCCTTTTACACTTTTACCTGACAATAGTGATGTTTTTGATGCACCAAACTTGGGCACTTACCAATTGTATCCTGGTGGAACACCGCTTACGGAGATGAATGATGCTTTAAACGCTGCTAAGTTCTTATTCCTGCAGACGTTCTCTTCTCCGACGACGAGTAAATATCTTTCCGGTCTGGACGTTCCGGTCGAAACACTTGCTATGCCTATCGGGATCGCTGGTATGGACAAATTCATTGAGTCCGTGGCCAAATTCACAGGAGCGGATGTTCCAGAGGAAATAACCTTTGAACGTGGTCTGGCCATCGATGCCATGACCGATTCCCACCCCTATATTCACGGCAAAAAATTTGCCCTGTTTGGTGACCCAGATCTGCTCATTGGGCTTGTCACCTTTCTGCTCGAAATGGGAGGACTGCCGGTCCATATTGTCTGCACAAATTCTACCCCAACCTTCAAGAAAGCTATGGCAAGTTTACTAGCCTCCAGCCCTTACGGCCAAGAAGCCACACTCTATGCTAATAAAGATCTTTGGCATCTTCGTTCCCTGCTGGTTACAGAACCGGTTGATATGTTACTCGGCGACTCTCATGGTAAGTGGGCTGCACGAGATGCGAATATTCCTCTGGTCAGAATTGGTTTCCCGATCACCGATCGGGTGAATCTCCATCGCTCTCCGATCATTGGTTATACCGGAGTGATTAACCTAATTACCATGATTACTAATACCTTTTTGGACGAAGTCGATAGGAACTCCACAGAGGCACACTTTGAAATGATGCGTTAAAAGAAGGGAGGGTTGCTTCATGTTTACCAATCTTACAAAATTAGATCTTTTAGATAAAAAATGCATGTCCGATGCTGGTTCACCTAAATTATGCATGAAGGCCCTGCCCGGGGAAGGCGCAGAGCGAAGTTGCGCTTATGATGGCGCCAGAGTTGTGCTGATGCCCATTACGGATGTTGCTCACCTTGTTCATGGACCGATTGCTTGTGCAGGAAACTCATGGGATAACCGAGGAGCTCGCTCCTCAGGTTCCCAACTTTTCCGACGAGGACTGACCACGGACATTATGGAAAATGATGTCGTCTACGGCGGAGAGACTAAGCTGAAAGAGTCGATCTTGGAAATCGCCCTTCGACATACTCCGAAAGCCATTTTTGTCTACGCAACCTGTGTCTCTTCGGTGATCGGTGATGATGTTAATAAGGTTTGTGAAGAAGCGGAGAAAGAACTGACCATTCCGGTCATTCCCGTTAATTGCCCAGGCTTTTTGGGAGACAAGAATATTGGCAATCGTATTGCAGGGGAAGTTCTATTTGATCGGGTTATAGGCACGGCGGAGGGTTCTGACGAGAAAATTCCACTTTCCATTAACCTAATCGGGGAGTATAACATCGCTGGAGATATTTGGGGAGTTATACCGGACTTACAAAACTTAGGGATTACGCTGCTAACGGCTATTACCGGGGATGCCAAATTCGAGGACTTACGTTCAGCTCACAGAGCAAGCCTTAATGTGCTGATCTGTTCCAAAAGTCTTACCAATTTAGTCCGAAAAATGGAAATTAAGTATGGGATACCCTTTATGGAGGGGTCATTTTACGGAATTCATGACACCTCGGAAACGCTGATCAATATCGCCAAAGCCCTCAAGGATCCTGATTTGTTAGAAAGAACCCTAGTCTATGTGCAAAAGAGGGAAGATGAAACACGCAAGACTATTGCAGGGTACAAAGCGTTACTGGAAAATAAGCAGGCTATCTTGTTTACGGGCGGGGTTAAAACCTGGTCGATGGTCTCTACCTTGGCTGAACTAGGCATCAATATTTTAGCTGGAGGAACACAAAACTCGACACCGGAAGATTTCCAGCGCATGAAAGAACTGATGGATCCCTCAGCCCAAATTATTGAGGATACAAGTTCAGCGGGCTTCTTGAAAATTATTGCCGAGAAGAAGCCGGATCTTATCGTCGCTGGTGGAAAGACAAAGTATCTGGCGCACAAAACGAGAACACCTTTTTTAGATATTAACCACGGACGAAAACTGCCTTATGCCGGTTATCAAGGGATGATTCAATTTGCGGAGACCTTAACGCGTACGGTGCTGAGTCCTGTTTGGGGGCTTTTGAAGCAGGATTTCCCCCCGAAGGAGGATGAACAAGCATGACTAATACAACAAATATGAGACATTATCAGGGGAATCCGCAGAAAAACAGCCCAGCTCTGGGAGCGACTCTAGCCTACCTCGGTGTCAATGGACTTTTAGCCTTGCTTCATGGTTCTCAGGGTTGTTCCTCGTTCATTCGCTTACAGCTATCAAGGCACTATAAGGAACCGATCCCCCTTAATTCAACGGCTCTCTTAGAAGACTCAGTCATTTTTGGCGGCTGGGAACATCTTAAAAAAGGGATTGCCGTGGCAGCCGATAAATACAAGCCTCAAATCATTGGTGTGATGAGTACTGGGTTAACCGAAACCTTTGGCGACGACATGGTTAGCGCACTCACTAGTCTACACCAAGAAAGACCAGATTTAGTGGATCTGCCTGTGGTACTGGCTAACACGCCGGACTATATCGGTTCCATGCAAGAAGGTTATCAGCGGACGGTAGAGGCCTTACTTACGACGTTGGCCGGGCATTCCATTAAGGCGTCGGTACAATTATCCGAGGAAGCCCCATCCATTGCGTTGTTGCCTGGTTGTCATTTAACCCCAGGTGATGTCGACGAACTTAAGGAGATCGTTGCAGATTTCGGCTTTAAACCGATTACCATTCCTGATCTTTCAATTTCTTTGGATGGGCACGCCGAATTGGAAGCTGCCCCGGTGGTTCAAGGCGGAACCTTACTCGAAGATTTTCAGCGTTTGCCAAAATGCAGTGCTTGTCTATCGTTTGGACTAAGTATGGAGAAAGCGGGAGAAATCCTCAAGAAAACACATCAAATCCCTCACTTTAATTTTCCTTCATTAACGGGTCTCAAAGCGACCGATGCGTTTATCTTAACGTTAGCTAAGATATCTGGTAAGGCTGTACCGGAGAAACTGCTCCGGCAAAGAAGTCGATTGCTGGATACACTGGCCGACTATCACGACCAACTTGGTGGTCTAAAGATTGCCATAGCCTTGGAAATGGATCTGCTTTATAGTCTAGCCTCTTGCCTAGTTGAAGTAGGCTCAGAGATTTCTGTCGCTTTGGCGGCATCTCAGGGGGGCATCCACCAACTATCCTTACCGATCCCGATCGAAGTGGGTGACTTGGAAGAGCTCGAGGAACGAGCTGGTCAGAGTACGTTAATTATTGCCAATTCCAATGGCCGTCAAGCCGCAGGGTTGCTTAAACTTCCCCATTTAAGAGCAGGCTTGCCAGTCTTTGATCGTGTCGGTTATCCCCAAAAACGTTGGATTGGCTATGAAGGCACTCAACAATTTCTCTTTGACACTTTAAATTCAGTAAGTTAGGAGTGATCAAATATGCTTGTAGCTTTTGCTAGTAGCGATGGATTAACAATTGACTCGCATTTTGCCTCTGCGCCTGCGTTTGAAATGTATAAATTTACTGGGGATAAGCAAGGGGTAATACACACCTCTCTTGCGGCGGAAGACATATCTGAAGCCGATGACAAAGTCAATGCACGGATCAAGATGCTCAGTGCTTGTGCCATTGTCTATTGCACACAGATTGGCGGTCCTGCGGCAGCACGTTTAGTTCAAAGCGGTATTCATCCTATAAAAGTACCGGAGGGAACGCTGATCGCCGATGAACTTAACCGAATGAACAACTTGCTGCTTTCCGAAAAACTTCCGCCCTGGTTAAAAAAGAAATTTGACAAGGTAAAAGCCTAAAAATTGTTTGAGGAATTTCTTAAACATAGGAGGAAGATGAAAATTGAGTGAAGTAGAAATTTACACAACCTTTGGCGGATTACCTTGGACTCCTCTATACGTCGAAGCGATAGATAACTCCAAGTGTCTGGGCTGTGGGCGATGTGTGAAATTATGTGTTCAAAAAAGTTTAGGGCTGGAAAGCTTTGAGGATGATGAGGGGACAGAGAGGCACGTTGCGATAATTGCTAATAAAGACCTATGCATCGGTTGTCAGTCTTGTGGCAGTATCTGCATACGCAATTGCTATACGTTCAAGGGGAAATGACCGAATTAGGAGCATGAATTTATACGGCAGTGAAGCAGGTAGGAAACTCTCCGCTTATTTATTTATAGAAGACTTGGCAGTGGAAGGGAAAAAACAAAATTGATCAAATGAGTGGAGGGATTATGATGCATAAAGAATGTACACAAGGAAATCTAACTACACCAAACCTGAATTTGGGTCATCCCTGTTTCTCGACTAAAGGGCACGGTAAAACTGGACGGATTCACCTGGCAGTGGCACCTGGCTGTAACATTTCATGTAATTATTGTGTGCGCAAATTCGATTGTGCCAATGAATCCCGTCCAGGAGTAACCAGTCGTGTGCAAACTTCAGAAGAAGCACTTGAAACTGTTAGGCAGGCAAAGGCATCCGATATTGGACCTCAACTTATCGTTGTAGGAATTGCCGGACCAGGAGAACCCTTGGCAAACAAAGCAACGTATGAAACCTTGAGAGGAGTAAAAAGAAACTTTCCAGATATGACCCTTTGTTTAAGCACTAATGGCCTACTGTTGCCAGAAAAAATCGATGAATTAGTTGATATTGGGGTGTCGCACATTACAGTTACCCTTAATACCCTCGATGAGAAAGTGGGCGCCCAAATTTACAGTTATGTTCGTTGGAAAGGTGAAACCTTGACCGGTCCTAAGGCTGCAGACGTGCTGATTCGTAATCAATTAGAGGGGATTGAGTTAGCCTCCAAGGCAGGAATGACGGTAAAAATTAACACTGTGCTGATGCCTGGTATCAACGATCATCTTTTATATAGCTTGGGTTTAGAGATCAAAAAAAGAGGTGCCAACATTCACAATATCATGCCCATGATTCCCCAAGGGAAGCTCGCTCACATCGCAGCCCCGTCTCACAAACTGATATCAAGTTGCCGAGAGATCTGTGGGGAAATCCTTCCTCAGATAAAGCACTGTCAACAATGTCGGGCAGACGCGATTGGCTTGCTCTAATGAATAGAAAAGGAGTTAATTAGATGGAGCAAAGGATTCTGTTATGTGATACTACCTTAAGAGATGGTGAACAGGCACCGGGTGTAGCGTTTGGTCTGCCGGAAAAGGAAATGATAGCGAGGGCTTTAGCGGATGCCGGGATTGACGAACTGGAAGTGGGCGTGCCCGCTATGGGTGAAGGAGAAATTAAAACAATTTCCCAGTTAGTGGCACTCAAGTTACCGGTTCGTCTCATCACTTGGAACCGCGCTGTTCTATCGGACCTCCAGGCAAGTTACCAGACAGGGGTCGAGGGAGTCGCCATCTCTATTCCCACTTCGGATCAGCAAATCAAGAACAAATTAAGAAAAGATCGTGCTTGGGTTCTGGATCAAATGGGACAATGTATCCGTAATGCGAAAAATGAAGTGGGCTATATTGTTCTCGGTCTGGAAGATGCCAGCAGAGCGGATTTTGGATTTCTCTCAGAAATACTTTCCGAGGCTGAGAAGTTAGGGGTTGACCGGGTACGTTTTGCCGATACCCTGGGAATCCTTGAGCCGCTTAAAATTTTCTTTACTCTGCAAGAGTTAGTCAAGGTATCTAATATTCCTTTGGAGTTTCATGCTCATAACGATTTAGGCATGGCAACGGCTAATTCTCTAGCAGCGGTTCAAGCGGGTTTTAAAGCGGTCAGTGTAACTGTCGGAGGATTGGGCGAGCGGGCTGGAAATGCTGCACTCGAAGAAGTCGCTGTGGCGCTGAAATATACTCTTAATGAGACTGTGCGGCTTGACTTAAAACGTTTAAATCCTATTTGTTTGTTGGTAAGCTTGGCAACGGATCGCAAAATCCCTCGTGCCAAACCTGTTATTGGGGAAGACGTTTTTACCCATACTTCATCGATTCACATCGACGGAATACAGAAAGATTTTGCGAACTATGAAACCTATCCACCTGAATGCGTAGGCAGGCAGCACTCGACGTCCTTTGGTAAATACTCCGGTCGTAAGACGATCATGCGATTATTGGAAGCAAAAGGAATTGAATTAAATCAAGAAACCATCGATGAGCTTTTAATCAAGATTTTACAGCAAACTCATCAACTTAAAAGGCCTCTGGAAGAAGCCGATATTATGAAAATAGTTGTAAGCACATGATCGATCAAAAAGAAAAGCCAAAAACCTTCTTTAAACAAATTTGATTTGTAAAGAAGGTTTTTGGCTTTTCTTGTACTAATCAGAAAGTATAACTTT
>DATMYU010000528.1:0-22724 GCA_035560775.1 Desulfosporosinus sp. | reverse complement strand
GCCCACGAAGACACTGTCTTCGCACGTATTAGCCTTCTTGCAGACACTGTCTTCGCACGTATTACTCATTCTGTCAGCCTTAGCGAAGGTGGCCGCTTAGTTGCACTTATACTTCCAGAAAGTATATAAACGTCAGTTTATACTTTCTGACTAGTACAAAAAAACAAAGACACCTGAAAGGTGTCTTTTTATTAACCAACTCACAAGCTGATACATTTAGGAGGAAAGGGAGACCGTTATGATAGCACAAAGTAAAAAAATTGCACTCGCTGCGTTAAAGATGGCTATGACTGAGAGTCGAGAAGAAGAAGCTCATTTACAGGGGCACTATTTACGGCTTGGGGTAAAAACCGCTGCGGTAGATTATGGTGGAGAGTACATCAGTTCAATTCGGAAGATTGTTGAACGCGCTATTGTAGCCGCTAAAAGAGAAGGAGCTATCCAAGAGACGCATGGGGATGAAGGGGCGGTAGCCGGCGCTACTCGCGAGGCTTTAAGTCAAATTATGAATAAAGCTATGGGTTTGAATATTGGTGGTAAGATTGGAATCGCTCGTCAAAATGATCACTTAAGTGTGGCAGTTTTCTTTGGTATTGGGCTCTTACATTTGGACGAAGTGGCCGTGGGATTGGGACATCGCGTTGCTCCTAAAGAATAAGGAGGGGATTAACATGGTGCGAGGAATTAGAGGTGCGACAACGGTCGAGCACAATGATGCTGAGGAGATCCGTGAAGCTACCCAGGAACTACTGCAAAAGATCCTAGAAGAAAATCAACTGTCTACAGAAGATTTGGTCAGCGCTGTTTTTACCCTTACGCTAGATTTAAACGCTGATTTTCCTGCCTCCAGTGCACGTGGGATTGGTTGGCAGTTAGTACCGCTACTTTGTGCGACAGAAATCTCGGTTCCCGGTGCACTCCCACATTGTATACGAGTGCTCTTACACGTTAATACTACGCGTAGTCAAAGGGAAATTCGACACATTTTTTTGCGCAATGCCGTGAACTTACGTAAAGATCTTGTGGATGCTTAGGAAGAGGGGAAACGTGTGAATCTAATCGCTCGTCGAAATAAAGAACAACAAGAAACCACAACGGTTCGAGTGGGAGATGTTATCATCGGCGGTCCTCAACTGGTCGTTATTGCTGGTCCGTGCGCCATAGAAAGCTATGAACAATTATTGAGTACCGCTCTAGAAGTTCAACGTTTAGGAGCTACAATGCTGCGAGGCGGAGCGTATAAGCCAAGGACCTCCCCCTATTCATTTCGTGGAAAAGGGGAAACCGGCTTGGAAATATTGTCCCAAATCAAGGCACTGACGGGACTTCCTGTGGTGACTGAAGTTATGGATGCTCGAGACATTGAACGGGTTGCAGAGGTTGCAGATATGTTTCAAATTGGGTCGCGCAACATGCAAAATTACACGCTTTTAACTGAAATAGGGAAAACTAAGCGCCCTGTTTTGCTGAAACGTGGTTTGGCTGCGACCATAGAAGAATGGATTTATGCTGCGGAGTATATCTTGTCAGAAGGAAATGATCAGGTCGTCTTGTGTGAACGGGGGATTCGGACCTTTGGAACGTATACCCGAAACACCGTGGATATCACGGCAATACCGGCTTTAAAAGAGCTAACTCATCTTCCCGTCTTTTTAGATCCAAGTCACGGTACTGGACGATGGTCATTAGTTAGTCCAGTGGCTCTGGCAGGAATCGCAGCAGGTGCAGACGGGTTGATGATTGAAGTTCACCCTCAGCCGGATCTCGCTTTAAGTGATGGGGAACAATCCTTAAACTTCGAACATTTTGCAGAACTCATGGAAAGGGTAGTTCCTGTTGCTAAGGCAGTGGGCCGTGAGATTATTTAATCAATAGGGGTTGTAGGAAGGGCCCTTTCTGTGGTAAGATAACAGAAATTTAGATTAGTACTTTGTCATGGATTGTAAAGCTTTGTTTGGCAAAGCTTATGTAGGATGGTAGCCGTGAGATTCTAGTGGGTGCTTCGTTTGGAAGATCTCACCAATGGTAATAAGCAGGACAGTAGGATGGGAGCGTTAAAAAGTACGGCACCCTCTATGTAGGGTGCCTTTTTGTACTAGCCAGACCTCCATGCCGCTTAAGCGGCACCACTGATGAATGAAAATGAGTTATTTTCAAAAGCAGAAAGTGAGAAACACGATTAAGATATCACGCCTTTAAAAAGGCATGGATATAACTTAGCTAAAATAAGCTAGGATGAGGCATAATGCAGTATGGTAGAAAGGGGTAGGACAGAATGATTATTATTTTGAAAAAAGATGCGACGGTAGAACAAATTGAAGAGGTTTCCACTCGGTTAACAGAAGAGGGCTTCAAAATACATCTTTCCCAAGGTGTAGAGAAAACAATAATGGGGGCCATTGGAGATCGCACGCGGATAGAGGCCCTTGATTTAGAAGCTCTGCCTTGGGTTGAAAAAGTGGTGCCTATTCTGGCACCGTATAAATTAGTCAGTCGTGAGTTTCACCCTGCAGATACTATTATCCGTGTTGGTGGACAAGAAATTGGAGGAGATACGGTCCACGTTATGGCAGGTCCTTGTGCGGTGGAAAGTAGAGCGCAGATCCTGGAAGCGGCCCATGCTGTGCGCGAGGCTGGGGCGACCTTTTTGCGTGGCGGGGCCTTTAAACCACGTACTTCTCCCTATTCTTTCCAAGGATTAGAGGAAGAGGGACTGCGTTATTTGGCCGAAGCCCGTGATCAAACCGGACTTCTGGTGATCACAGAAGTTATTGATGCGCAGGATGTTTCTTTAGTGGCAAATTATGCGGATGTTCTCCAAATCGGTGCCCGAAACATGCAAAACTTTGTCCTTCTCAAAGCAGTGGCTAAGTGCGGGAAACCTGTCCTGCTCAAAAGAGGACCGTCTGCAACCTTAGAAGAATGGATGATGGCGGCCGAGTATATTATGGCCGGAGGAAATTACCAGGTAATGTTTTGCGAGCGGGGTATTCGAACCTTCGAAACTTATACGCGAAATACACTTGATCTAAGTATGGTTCCCGCTCTGCATGCCCTTTCTCACTTACCAGTCATTGTTGACCCTAGTCATGGAACTGGGCGGCGGTCGTTGATCCATCCCATGGCGAAAGCGGCTTTGGCTGCCGGAGCAGATGGCTTGATTGTTGAAGTTCATCCGCATCCAGAAAAGGCCGTTTCAGACGGAAAACAGTCCCTGACGCCTGAATTATTCCAAATCATGATGGATGATTTGGCAAGGCTTGTTCCAGTACTTGACCGCAAGTTAGGGAAAGTTAACTAACCAGCCGCTAAGGCATAATTACGATAGAAAGGAACGGGCTCAGACAGCCTAATTGTTATGACTTGGGGGCTGTCTGCGCCTGACGATGGTGAGTTCGTGTTAGAAGGGCCAGAGGAAATTTTGACCCCGGGATGGTCAGGCCTTCGTAAGCCGAAGGCCTGCATCCTCGGTTTAGGACTGATTGGCGGTTCTTGGGCAGGTGCTTTGCATCAGATGGGATGGGAAGTGTCTGCGGTTGACCCAGAAAAGGCCAGCATTGATGAAGCTATAGCTAGAGGATGGATTCAGGCAGGCTGGATGGAAATGCCACTGTCTCTGGATGTCGATTTGGTCATTCTAGCTCTTCCTCTTCAGGAGTTTGCCAATGGGTATGACCAATTAGTGGGTAGGATTCCCAAGGGAGCGATTGTTACCGATGTAGGAAGCATCAAGGCGGAAATTTGCAATAAAGCAGAGGCGAATGCACAAGCTGGGTCTGGTGCCTTCCATTTTGTCGGTGGACATCCTATGTCTGGTTCGGAGCAGTCCGGGTTTATGGTTGCCGATCCCCATCTTTTTCGAGGCTATCCCTATGTTCTGACTCCAGCAGTCGATTGCCCTCCCGTTGTGATTCAAAAGCTGGCAGGCGTTGTTGAGGGATTCGGCGCCAATGTCGTGTTTCGAGAGCCAAAGGCTCATGATATAGAAGTGGCGATGGTCAGTCATATCCCCCATTTGTTAGCTGTGGCCTTAACCTTTGCAACCCGAGATGCTTCCAATGATGGAGAATCGGCCTTTGCCTTAGCTGGACGCAGTTTTCGAGACATAACGCGGATTGCAGACAGTTCTCCTGAAATGTGGAAGGAAGTTTTGGTGAGAAATTCCGAGGCAATTCTTGACGGGCTTACCCTTTTGGAACAAGGAATCAAGGAATTGCGCAAGCACCTTCAGCAGGAAGACCGAGAGTCTATTGCGGAAGCGTTTCGTAAGGCACGTGCGGTACGGGAATGTATCGATTAAATCTGTAAATCGATGATTAAAGGGGGGATATCTATGCGCGGCGTGTTCATAAAGCCCGTCTCTGGTGTGGAAGGAGAAATCCGAGTTCCTGGCGATAAATCCATTTCCCATCGGGCAGCACTCTTAGGTGGGATGGCTCACGGAGAAACCCATGTTTCGAATTTCTTATTAGGACAGGACTGTTTAAGTACGCTTCAGTGTTTAAAACAATTGGGGGTCCACTGGGAGAGACAGGGGACGGAAGTTTGGATTCGTGGCGAGGGAATGGAAGCCTGGCAGGAGCCAACGGATGTCCTTGATGCTGGAAATTCGGGGACGACGTCGCGGCTGATGCTTGGAGTCTTGGCGGGTAGCCCTTTTGCTGTAACCTTCACTGGAGATGCGTCCCTTCGCACACGACCCATGCGGCGTGTCACTGACCCTCTCAAGCAGATGGGTGCCCAGATTCTGGGACGGCTTAGCGGCAATCTGTTTCCGTTGACGATGAGCGGTGGTCAGTTGCAAGGACAAACCTTTCGAACAGCTGTGGCCTCGGCTCAAGTAAAATCAGCTATCATCCTAGCAGGGTTAAGAGCGAGCGGAGAAACCAGAGTGGAGGAACCGGCTCTTTCTAGAGATCATACCGAACGTATGCTCAGGGGGTTCGGTGTCGAGGTCTTAAGCGATAAGATGACGGTAAGGGTGACCGGAGGAGGCAGTCTAAGCGGCCAAGATGTTTCTGTACCGGGCGATATTTCGTCGGCAGCTTTTTTTCTCGTCTTAGGAAGTTTGGTTGGACGTGGAGAACTGATCTTACCGAATGTCGGTGTGAATCCAACGCGTACAGGGATATTGGAAGTGCTCAAAGCCATGGGCGCGGATATTGAGTTGCTCGATGTTTCGGAAATTTGTGGTGAGCCCAGGGCCACACTGCGTGTCCGCCCTGCGAAGCTTAAAGGGATCGAAATTGGAGGGGACATGATTCCACGTCTGATTGATGAAATCCCCATTCTGGCAGTGGCCGCAAGCCTAGCTGAAGGAGAGACTGTCATTCGTGATGCCGCAGAACTAAGGGTCAAGGAAACCGATCGCATCCGTACGGTGGCTGAGGGGTTAAACGCCTTGGGGGCGAAGGTTGAGGAACGTCCCGATGGGTTGCGCATTCAAGGTCAGCCTTCCTTGCATGGTGGGCAGGCGAATAGCTTTGGAGATCATCGCTTGGCCATGGCCTGGGCAATCACCGGGATGCTATCAAAGGATGGCGTTAGTGTGGAAGACATGGAAGCAGCCGATGTATCTTATCCTAATTTTTTGGACGTGATCAAGAAGGTTGCTGGATGATGGGTGATACATCCCCTAAAATGAATCAAGGCTTGCTTTATGGTTTGCGCCAATCATTGACGATTGTGATTGGATATGCGCCAGTGGCGGTGACCTTTGGGATTCTAGCGACTCAGTTCGGCTTAACCTTTTGGGAAGCCGGACTGATGTCTTTCTTTGTTTTTGCAGGTGCATCACAGTTTATTGCAATCGAAATGATTCATCAAGGAGCTACCGTTTGGATGATTTGTTTGACCACTCTCATTCTTAATATACGTCATATGCTCATGAGCTTAGCGGTTGTTCCCTTTTTCCCGAAGCGAACTCTTGCTTGGTCTTTAGGTTTGGCGCAAGGGCTTACTGATGAAACGTTTGTGCTGAATACAAGGGTGTTGAAGGATGTTGTCGGGGAAGAAAATCGACGACGTGTCATGCTGGGAATCAATCTAGGCTCCTTCGCCTCGTGGGTCATTTTTACGATGCTTGGTGGTGTAATTGGAAAATGGTTACCGGTTCAATTTTCAGGTTTCCAATTTGCTCTCTTAGCCCTATTTATTATTTTGACGGTGACGTCTTTAACCAAGAGAAATGCTATGACTTATCTCCTAGCGGCGCTACTTGCTGTCGTTTTAAAACTGCTCATTCCAGGAAAAATCTATCTAATTCTCAGTGTGGTCCTGGCTGCTGGGATCAATGCATGGTGGTGTGGGCGAGAACGAGAACGAGAACTTCCACATCGGATTGAACAGCAAAAAGGCGGACTATAAAGCTTAAAGAGTAGGGAGAAGAGTCCTATGTCGATCCAACTTCTAGAAACCATTTTGTTAATGACTTTAGTCACTTATGGTGCGCGTGTTTTACCTTTCCTTCTGTTCAAAGGAAACAATGTTCAAGGATTTGCCCGAGATTTTATAGAACTCGTCCCGATTGCCTTACTGGCAGCCTTAGTTATTCCAGAGCTGGTGACACCAAGAGGTTCGATTGTCATACTACATAACCCCTTCTTATGGGCAGGAGTCTTAACATTTATTTTTTCTAAGTTAGTTCCCAATCTTTTTCTGGGAATTATTTTTGGCATGAGCGTATTCTGGGGATTGGATAAGTTACTATTATGAGTCATACAATCAAGAGACAATCGATAAAGAAAAAGTGTCTGATAAAGGCATTTTTTTGTTTTTTGTACCAGTAAGGAAGTATAAGTTTCGAATAGCATAATTCGGGTGGTATAAATCCAACTAAGGAATCAATCTCATAGCAGGAAATTTGTCGCTAAAGGAGAATTAGTTTCAAGTTGGAGAGGAGGGGTTTTTGTGCCAAAGGAACTAACACACTGGCATATTGCGCGCCAAGCCTTCCTCCATTGTCTCTTGATAGCGGTTTATGCTAAGTACCAGTAAGTCATATGAAATATTTTCCGGCAGAGCCCATTGAACAGCGATTACGGGTATAATACAAAGTAAACTCCGAGGAAACCTCGGAGCTTAGATTTTTTTAGTAAAGTAACCGTTTGTCGAGTATAGTTCTAAGTAGAACCTTATCGTGGATAGTTATTGTTCGGCGTGGGGTCGTTCATCATATCCATCTCATCGTCCTCAGCGGAATTAAAGCATCCACACCCGTGTGATATAATGGTATAGCCGTACTGTTCGGATTTTCGCCCCAGGAAAAAAGCGACGATGAGGCTAAGAATAAAGAAAAATCCGTGTGTATGATAGTGTTTTTGACGATGATAAAACATGTTTTAAGTCCTCCTTTCTGTCATTTTAGAATGGCCTTTCTGAGTTGAATTATTCAAGGGAATTTAAGGGAAAAATGGAGGGTTCGTTGTGCGTTATGATGTATTATTTTGGGATTTAGATGGGACATTGATTGACTCTAAGGAAGGGATTAGCCTTTCTGTTCAATACGCTCTAAAACGGTTAGATTATCCTGTTCCAAAGGTCGATGAACTAGATTGGATAATTGGGCCACCATTAAAAGAAAGTTTTAGAATATTGCTTCAAACGACGGATGAAGTATTACTGAATAGGGCTATCGCAATTTACAGGGAGCGTTATGAAGAGATAGGCCTCTATGAAAATATTGTTTACCCTGGGATTCCAGAGTTACTGAGCCAGTTAAAAGAAAAAGGGTGTAGGCATTTGTTGGTGACATCAAAACCTCGAGTCTTTGCAAAAAGGATTCTAGAACATTTTTTACTTGAGCCTTATTTTAGTGTTATTATGGGAAGTGAGTTGAATGGAACCTTCGTAGAGAAGGATGTTTTGATTGCTGAGGTGCTGAAAAAAGTGCCAGCGGATTTAGTATCAAAAACTGTGATGATTGGAGATCGTTGGTATGATGTTCATGGAGCAAGAGCAAACAATATTGATGTTATTTCAGTTGGATATGGATATGGGACGGCTGAGGAATTACGCGTTGCAGCTCCTGATCACATCGCCCCGAGTGTCAGGGATTTAAAAGAATTGCTCTTTGATCTTATTTAAATCATTGTTTACAGGTCCCTTCTCGCCGTCACGGCGCCTTGCCATCCACTGCGGCGCTCTAACCTCGAACATCCTTGTTCGAGTCATGGCTTACAGGTGACACTCGACCATCCATGGTCAGCGGATAACAAACAGCCGCATCTAGATAAATGTAATTCTCGTCTTTTTCTTGTCGTACCATTCCTACAATACCACTATCTTTCCTTTCTGCTAGGTATTGATTGACAACAAACTGATAAGCCTGTTCATCCCAAGGATCAAGGAAATCGGCTACTGTATTTAAGTAAGCCTCTAAAGGAATTTTAAAATGTTGATGATATATTTGCAGTGTTATATCTGATGGATGCATGGAAATTCCTCCTTTCTATGTTTAGTCTGAGAAGATGTAGAAAGAAATATGTGTCAAAAAGTGAGGAAAGGAGGAGCCGAGTATGGACGAGAAAATTCAATCGGATTTATTCAAGGCTGAGGATCTTCCAAAACGAAACTTAAGTTGGAAAGATCTTGCCATAATTTTGGGCGGCATTGTTGGTATTTATGTTATATTATCGTTTGGAACGTTCAAGTTAATGGAGTTGTGGCCCCATGAGCGTGCTTTAATGTATTTAAATGCGTTTATAACTCAGTTATCCTTTCTATTCTTAATTTGGTCGTTGAAAAAAATTCGACATTGGGAATGGGTAGATTTTGGTTGGCAAGCCGTGCCAGTAAGTAAATTACTCAAAACAGTCATTGGCTTATATGCTTTAACCTGGGTTATTAATATTAGTTATGCCCTTGTCCTTTACCAACATGGATTAACCCCACCGACCACGGATGTTTATACTAAATTATTGGGGCAGACGACGTGGTACACTTTGATTCTCAATTTGCTTTTGGCTGGTGTCTTAGCCCCCCTTGTGGAAGAAACGTTATTTCGGGGAATTATTTTCGGAAGCTTACAAGCATATTTTGGAAAATGGACTGCAGCGGTGTTTAGTGCTGCGATATTTTCCGGTCTTCATCTCCAAGTCTACGGATTTTTCCCGCGTTTTATCTTAGGAATGGCCCTCGTTTACCTTTATGACAAGTACAAATCTCTCTATCCTTCTGTTGCGTTACATTCATTTAACAACATAGTTGCCACTTTGATTGCAGCTGGTTTATCGATTTAAATAAAAGGAGCATTACTAGAGTGAAGCAAAGACAACGACAGGCATTGCAGATTGCTATTGATGGTCCTGCTGGTGCCGGTAAAAGTACGGTTGCCAAGAGTGTAGCAAAACAATTAAATCTCTTCTATGTGGATACAGGTGCTATGTATCGGGCAATCGCCTATAAAGCGCTAAAAAACGGTGTGTCGATAGAAGATGAATCAAGGGTAAGCCAAATAGCTACAACTATAGAGGTTGTTCTTGATCATTCGGATGAGAGAATCGTTTGGTGTGATGGTGAGAATGTCACTCAGGCTATCCGTAGTCCCGAAATCTCACGTGCCGTTTCTATCGTCGCGGCTTATCCGGGAGTCAGGGAACGCTTAGTCGCGCTTCAACGTCTGGAGGCTGATCGTGGAGGAGTCGTTATGGACGGCCGTGATATTGGCACACATGTTCTCCCAGAAGCAGATCTCAAAATCTTCTTAACCGCGGCCATTGAGGAGCGGGCGAGGCGTCGGTGGCTAGAACTTGAAAGTTCAGGGAAAATTATTCCCTTTGTAGAGGTCGCTCATGATATGCAAAAACGTGACCGCCTGGATACAGGGCGAGAAGTTTCTCCACTAGAGCCTGCCCAAGATGCTGTTATACTTGATACAACGGGCTTAAGTGTGGAGGAAATAGTAACGCAAATTGTAGCATTGACTAGGAGGTTGTAAGATGACGTTATATGATTTTATGAAAAGGATGTTTCGTCTACAGTTTCGTTTAATGGGCTGGAAAGTGCAAGGTGTGGAGAACTTGCCGGTTGAGGGACCAGTTATTTTAGCGATCAACCATGTTAGCTTATGGGATCCCATTGTCGCTGCGATTAGCCTTCCACGTCCGGTTTCTTTTATGGCCAAAGGAGAATTATTTTCCATACCTGTCCTAGGGCGGATTTTCTCTAAGCTCGGGGCCTTCCCAGTTTTACGGGGACAAGGGGATATGAATGCCATCCGACAGTCTTTGGCAATCTTAAAAGAGGGGCGCGTACTTGGGATTTTTCCTGAAGAATCCCGATCAAAAGAAAGCAAAACGCAAAAAGGTTTGCCAGGGATGGTTCTCTTAATGGAAAAAAGTAAAGCGTCTGTCGTCCCCATAAAGGTGCAAGGGACACGTCACTTGTTATGTAAAGGATGGGGGAATATTGGGGTTGTGGTAGGAAAGCCTTTGACTGCTCAGATGCTGAAGGCTCCAGAAGGCGTCAGAAACCGTCGGGAATGGATTGCCGAGCGCATTAGGCAGGCGATGCTCGAATTGCCCGAAGCAAAGTGATTTCCTTTTTTTAGTTTGGGGCACGTTTGGATAAAAATCCAAACGATTGCAGGAATTTTTAAATGGCGTAGAGAATTAGTTCTTTACAATTTATAGTACCTAAACAGAAAGTATAAGCTTTAAGTAGCGTAATTCGGGTGGTATAAGTGCAACTAAGGTGGTCGCCGGTGCCTGTGGCTTGGCGTCAGCCAAGTTTTTTTAGGAGGTGCGCGTTTTGGAAGTCAAACGAGCAGCAAAAGCAGGGTTCTGTTTTGGAGTGAAGCGCGCTCTGGAAATGGCAGAACGAACAGTCAAAATTACACCAGCAGTATCCCTTGGGCCCCTCATTCACAATCGGCAGGTTGTTGAACGCATGGCTGAACGTGGTATTCAGGTGGTTAATGCTTTGGAAGAGGTAAAAAGTGAAGAAACCTTGATTATCCGGTCTCATGGGGTAGCACCTACTGTCTATCAGGCGGCCCAAAACAAAGGTATCAATGTGGTGGACGCCACATGTCCTTTTGTTCAGAAAGCTCAACGATTAGCGGCCGAGTCTACTCAGATGGCGCAACAAGTGATTGTCATGGGAGATAAACTTCATCCGGAAGTACAGGGGATTCTGGGGTGGGCAGGCGAGCTCGCTATACCTATTCAAACAGTTGACGAAGCCAAAGAGCTTCCGGCTTATCCTCGCCTGGCTGTTTTAGCTCAGACAACTCAACTAGCGGAAAGTTTTGAAAGAATTGTGGAAGAGCTGAAACTCCATACCGAAGAGCTAACTGTTCACAATACGATCTGTAATGCAACGGCTGAGAGACAGAAGGCAGCCCGCGAGTTAGCAGAAAAGGTGAACGTTATGGTGGTTGTGGGTGGGCGCAATAGTGCGAATACTCAGAAATTGGCCAGTATCTGTGCAGAACGCACAAATACTTATTTGATTGAAACAGCGGATGAATTGGAGAACGCCTGGTTTAAAGAAGTTCAGAGTGCAGGCTTGACCGCTGGGGCTTCAACGCCAGATTGGATAATAGAGGAGGTTTATACTAAAATGGCTGAAATGAATGAAGACAAAATGAATGAAGACAAAATTAACGAGGACAAAATGAACGAGGATGAAGTAGATATGGCAGACTGGGAAAAAATTGCCCCAGTCGTTATTCGTAGGGAAAATAGGGAAAACGGAGAAAATAGGGGAAATAAGGATAGGCATAAGGGCTTTTCAAAACGGAAAGCGAATGAGGAGGATGCTGAGGAACGGTTAGCGGGATTTGTAGAGAGTAAAGAAGAGATTCAAGCTAAAGTTATTGAAATAGTCAAAGGTGGTTTGGTGGTTGATGTGGGTATGCGCGGTTTTGTACCCGCTTCGCAAGTCCAACTTGGTTATGTTGAGGACCTGAATCAGTTTTTAGGTCAAACCCTTCGCTTGCGGATGATCGAATTTGATCCCGATAATCGGAAGGCGGTTTTCTCGCAAAAGGTTATTTTGGCGGAAGAGCGGGCGGTTATGCGTGAACAGCTACTTGAAACCATCAAAGAAGGTGATGTGGTGACAGGGGTCATTCGCAGGATGGTCGATTTTGGTGCATTTATAGACATCGGTGGGGTTGATGGATTGCTTCATATTTCGGACATGGCCTACACTCGGATTAAGCATCCCTCGGAACTATTGAAGATCGGAGACGAAGTAGAAGTTAAAGTATTAAAACTTGAACAAAAAACCGGAAAAATTTCGTTAGGGTTAAAACAACTTAAAGAAAATCCGTGGACTCAGGTGGCAGAAAACTATCCTGCAGGTTCCATAGTTAATGGCAAAGTGGTGCGACTTGCTCCGTTTGGTGCCTTTGTGGAGCTCACAGACGGGGTGGATGGCCTAGTTCATATTTCCCAATTGGCGAATCATCGTGTCAATAAAGTGGAAGATGTGCTTAAAGTTGGGGATATGGTACGCGCTAAGGTCATCGAATGTAAGCCAGGAGAGAAACGGATTAGTCTAAGTATTCGCGAGGCGATCAATGATGCTTCCCAGGCAAGTGATGCCGAAGCTATTGTCTCACAACCGGAATATAAAGCGGTAACCCTCGGTGATATGATGGGTTCGGATTTTCTTGAGGAAAACAAAGAGAAGTAGTGTGTAAGCAATTGTGTTGTAAAGTATGTCTAGAAATGACTTCTTGCTCTGAGGCGCAGGAAGTCATTCTACTATAAGGGCTTAGCTTAGAGAGGTGATCCAGATGGCGAAACAAAAACTGATCCAACCGACTGATTTCCCGTTACTATTTTTTATACTTGCAACACTAGCCTTTGGATTGATTATGGTGTTGGATGCTGGGGCAGTCAGCGGTTTTAATGCCAAGCAAAACACGTATTTCTATGTTTTTCAACAAATGAAATGGATGCTTGTAGGGGCAATTCTCGCGTTTGTAGCTTTTAAGGTTCCTTATGTGTTCTGGCGTCGCTTCGCGGGTCTAGGCTTCCTGATCAGTTTGGGACTGCTGATTGCAGTTCTCTTTACGGATGCTGGGGTTGCGGCGAAAGGTTCAGCTCGTTGGATTACAATCGCCGGAGTCAATATTCAACCTTCCGAAATCACCAAACTTACTATAGTGCTCTTTTATGCCCATGTTTTAGATCGGTATCCAGTCAAAAGAGGCAAAGATTGGCGTATCCCGTTAGGGATACTGCTTCCTGTTACGATTCTTGTTTTGGGCTTGGTTTATAAACAACCTGATTTAGGGACGACAATGGTATTAGCAATAACCATTGCAGTGATGCTATTCCAGACGGAAATCCCAACGCTTTGGTTTGTAGCGGCTGGCCCAACATTTGGACTATCACTCTTCTATCTGCTCTATCGAACAAAGGATCAGGTGATTCATTATCAATGGGATCGAATTATGGCATGGTTGGATCCCTGGAAATATGAGGCGACTTTAGGATACCAGATTACGAACGCCGAGATTGCCTTTGGCTCGGGGGGCTTATTTGGAGTGGGTTTGGGACGAAGTATGCAAAAGTATGGTTTTCTGCCAGAAAACCATACTGATATGATTTTTGCCATAGTAGGAGAAGAGTTTGGTTTAGTGGGCACTTTCTTAGTATTACTCCTCTTAATTTCGATGTATGCCCGGGCCTTCCACGTTGTTAGGGAATGTCCAGATCGCTTTGGTCGTCTCTTAGGTTTTGGATTAACTTCCTCGTTGGCGATCCAGACGACCATTAATTTGGCAGTTGTTACCGGGCTATTACCTGTAACAGGGATTACCCTACCATTGATCTCGTATGGTGGGAGCTCCCTGGTCATAACCATGATCGAGCTAGGTCTGATCCTGAATATAGCCCGTTATCGAAAAACCAAGCCAGTGGACTCGCTTTAGCTAATCTGAACATCGGGACTTCGGTGTGGAAGTCTTGTAATTGAGTAAACCCTAGTGACAAGAACCTCTTAAGACCTCACCGTGTAAACTCCTTATAAAAGGGAATAATAGGAGAAAGGATTCGTAGTGGGAGGCGATCGCGTTGGTTTTCCCTTATGGTGAATGGATTATTTTCTCTTTAGCGCTCGTAACCTGGTCTGAAAAACGTGCTTCCCAGCGCCTTTTTCTTATATTGACGGTGGTCTGGGTTATTGGAAAAGGTTTGGAGGGGTTCATTCCTACAGCAATGCCTTGGCACTGGCACTACGCTCGTCTGGCGGTCATGTTCGTTTTTTGGATATGGGCATGGCAACGTGCTGAACGGCGGATTTTACCGCTTCTCCTTACAAGTTTTATGTTGAGCATTGAAACGCTTTTTCTCGTTAATCAACCAGGGGCTTTCCCGTATGAGCTATGGCTTTTTACACTTCTCTTGATTCTAACCGCTTGGCTGACCGCAAAGTCCTATTGGGGAACCGCTGCCGCTTTTGTTGGGAGTATAATTTTGAACCAAGCCCTCGTGCGTTTTACCTATGAGGGCTTGGTTAGATATGCCAATTTGCCGGACCCGTTTGTTTGGAATTTTGGCGTGGGATTTTTAACAATATGGGCTGGCCTCCGTATAGTATGGCGATATTACTCCGATAGAGGAATGCATTTACCAATTACCGAGAAAAGATTTACGACTGGAGAGGGAGTCTATGAACACTTGGAAGAGAGTGAATGTGAACTTCAGTAGCAGGTGGGGTTGATTTGTAGTATACTTGTAAACGATTGAAAATGGGATAGTATGCCCTGATCTGGAATGTCAGGAGGATGAAACGTTTTGCCTAAAGGGCTTGTAGTCGCAGCAGTCCACCCAGGGAGTATTGCCGAAGAAATGGAGATTGAAGTCGGGGATCACGTTTTGGCGGTGGATGAAGAAGAACTTAACGATATTATCGACTTTCAATTTGGTATATCGGAAGAGGATTTTACACTTGTAATCGAAAAGAAGAATGGTGAACAATGGGAGATTGAAATAGAAAAGGGTCCTGGGGAATTTTTAGGCCTTGAGGTAGAAACAATTAGCACTGAGGGTCTGAAATTATGTCGTAATAATTGTACGTTTTGTTTTGTGGCGCAAATGCCCAAAGGGATGCGACCAACGCTTTATGATAAAGATGATGATTACCGCTTATCACTCACTCAGGGGAGTTTTATCACCTTGTCTAATTTGAGTGAGGAAGAATTAACACGGATTATTTCTCTACATCTCAGTCCAATGTATATTTCTGTTCATGCCTGGAACTCAGAAGTGCGTGCTCGTCTTATGAAAAACCCGAAGGCGGGAAAGCTGCCAGAGCAGATTAGTCGCTTAGCTGAGGCTGGAATAAGTATTCATGCTCAGATCGTTTTGCTCCCGGATCACAACGATGGGGATGTGTTGACAGAAACCATTGAACGGTTAAGTGCTTTATATCCTGCGGTACAATCGATCGCGGTTGTTCCAGTTGGGTTAACCCGTTACCGCGAGCAGCTTACACCCTTGCGTGGCTTTACAGCTCAGGAAGCGCGTCAAATACTGGATCAGGGTGAGCTATGGCAAAAAGACTTCTTTGAGCGGGTAGGTCAACATCTTGTTTACTTCGCGGATGAATTTTACGTTATGGCAGAGCGGGAGTTCCCAGCGGTCCCGGTCTATGACGAGTTTCCGCAACTAGAAAATGGTGTAGGCATGGCTCGGAAATTTATCACAGAGATCGAGTCCAGCTGGAAATTTTTGCCGGAAGCAGTTGAAGAGCGCCAGGTACATCTAATTACAGGAACTTCGGCGCAGGGCCTTTTTGAATCGTGGAAGAACCGGTTAACAGATCGAGTAAACGGATTGAGTATCACGGTACATGCGATACGCAATGATTTCTTTGGGTCATTGGTCACCGTAGCAGGCTTGCTGACGGCTCAGGATATCGCCCTACAACTAGGAGATCTGTTGGGGGAGGAATTTCTTATTCCGAGGGTTATGCTCAAGGCGGATGAAGACCTCTTTCTTGACGATCATAGCGTGAAGTGGTTAGAGGAAAAGGTTAATGGCAAGGCACGTATTGTGGAAAACAGTGGCCTCGCATTTATAGAGCATGTGCTTGGATATTCTTTGGAGGTGGAACAGTTTGAGTAAACCCGTAGTAGCTATTGTAGGACGGCCAAATGTCGGAAAATCAACGTTGTTTAATCGAATTACTGGCGGACTTGTGGCCATTGTGGAAAATATGCCCGGTGTGACGAGAGATCGTCTTTATCGAGATGCGGAATGGCTGGGACGGAAGTTTGCTTTGATCGATACTGGGGGGATCGAATTTAAGGATGAAGGGACACCAATCGCGTCCCAAATGCGTCGTCAAGCAGAAATCGCTATGGAAGAAGCGGACGTCGTTGTCTTTGTCGTAGATGCTCAACTACCCCCTACGGCGGATGATGAGTTGATTGCTCGTACGTTGCGACGCTCCGGAAAACCGGTCTTACTCGCTGCGAATAAAGTAGAAAATTTCGCACAAGTTGAAGGCCAACTCTATGACTTCTTGAGCCTAGGCTTAGGAGACGCAATTCCTATTTCTGCGGTGCATGGTATGAATACCGGGGATTTGCTTGATTTGGTGATTTCAAGCTTTCCAGACAATGACGAAGAGGAATTTGATCCTGACGTGATACGTATTTCTGTGATTGGACGTCCAAATGTCGGTAAATCGTCCTTGGTCAATACAATGTTGGGTAAAGAAAGGGTCATTGTCAGTAATATTCCTGGAACCACTCGAGATGCGATTGATACCTCCTTTGAACACGAAGGGAAGCATTATATACTCATAGATACCGCAGGAATGCGCCGTAAAGGGCGTATTGATGAACTAACTGAGCAATATAGTGTTGTTCGTGCTCTTCGTGCAGTCGACCGCTCTGATGTGATCCTCATGCTTATCGATGCCATCGATGGTGTCACGGAACAAGACAAAAAGATTGCAGGTTATGCTCATGAAGCAGGAAAGGCAATCATCTTAGTTGTTAACAAATGGGATCTCGTCGAAAAGGATGAGAAGACTATTAACGTCTACGAAAAGAATATCCGTATAGAATTAGGATTTATGCAGTATGCACCAACCATGTTCATTTCCGCGTTAACCGGGCAACGGGTCAACAAAATTTTGGAACTCGTAGACTTTGTTGTTGAACAAAACGCTACCCGCGTGACGACCGCTACGTTGAACACCTTACTAAGAGAATGGCTCCATCTCAATCCGCCCCCGTCAGATAAAGGACGACGGCTAAAGGTTCGCTATATTACTCAAGTTGGTGTTAAGCCGCCTACGTTTGTCTTCTTTGTCAATGATCCAGAGTTGATGCACTTTTCGTATAAACGTTATTTAGAGAATCAGATGAGAAAACATTTCGGGTTTGAGGGCACTCCGATCCGCATCGTCGTTCGACAAAAAGATGAAGAGAAAGAGAAGGACTAAGTCATGTCGCGCTATCTGATATTTATCTTGGCATATTGCCTAGGGGCCGTTCCCTTTGCTTATTTGGCGGGTCTGTTCAAAGGGATTGATGTACGTAAGCATGGTAGCGGGAACATCGGCACAACCAATGCTTTTCGTCTTCTGGGAGTTAAATTGGGCATCTTAGTATTGCTGGGAGATGCCTGCAAGGGCGCTTTGGCTGCCTATCTCGGTCTCTGGCTATTCGGGCCTTGGGGAGGAATCGTTGGTGGGCTACTGGCAATGGCAGGCCATAACTGGAATCCTCTTTTTGGCTTTCGTCCTAGTGGCAAAGGGGTTGCAGCAGGATTCGGTGTGATTACCGTCTTAATGCCGAAAATTATGGTTTTGGCAATTGCGCTTTTTCTCCTGGTAGTGTGGACGACACGCTATGTTTCCATGGGCTCAGTTGTCGCTGCTCTCACAGTTGCAGTCACCGTCTTTATTTTTCCGGAACCGTTAGCGTATAGAGTTTTTGGTTTGCTCGGCGCATTTTTTGTGTTGGTTCTTCATCGGGCCAATTTCCAACGTGTCTTAAAGGGGACAGAACATAAGTTTGGTGAAAAAAAGATTTCGTGACCATCGTGCTTGGAGGCGTGATTCGAGGGTTGCGGTACGTGGTCTTAGTACTATATTTCGAACCACGAACTACGAATATCGGATATCGAATATCGAGTGGAGGAGGAGTATGTATGCCCAACGTTGCGGTTTATGGAGCCGGGAGCTGGGGAAGTGCTTTAGCTGTGCTCTTGGCGAGAGCAGGACATCAGGTTGCTCTCATCGGTCGTCAGCCGGATCAGATGGAACTTATGAAGCAGCACTGCGAAAATGCTCGTTATTTACCAGGTGTTCTTTTACCTTCAAGCCTTCTACCAACAACGGATCTCACCTTCTTAAATGCGGATCTGGTTGTGTTAAGTGTACCGTCCCATAGTGTTCGAGAAGCTGCACGATTGATTATGCCCTACCTAAGGCCGGGTTGTATTGTTGTCAATACGGGCAAGGGGTTAGAAGAAGGGACATACCTCCGCCTTTCAGAAGTATTGATAGAAGAGCTTCCACACAATCCGATTGCGGTGCTGTCCGGTCCTAGCCATGCCGAAGAAGTAGGAATAGATATGCCCACTACCGTTGTTGTAGCCTCAGATGTAGGAACGGCTGAAGCTGTTCAGGACATGATGATGACACCAAACTTTAGAGTGTATACCAATCCAGATATTATCGGGGTTGAACTCGGTGGAGCGTTGAAAAATGTTGTCGCCTTATGTACAGGGATTGCAGAGGGCTTAGGCTTTGGAGATAACACGAAAGCAGCGCTTATGACTCGGGGGTTAGCGGAGATTGCACGCTTGGGTGTGGCGCTTGGCGGGCATCCGTTGACCTTTACTGGATTATCTGGCGTGGGCGACCTTATCGTTACTTGTACTAGTTTACATAGTCGTAATCGTCGGGCTGGTGTAGCGCTTGGACAGGGTAAACCCTTAGAAACGGTGCTCAGAGAAGTTGGAATGGTGGTTGAAGGGGTAAGAACAGCCCGTATAGCCTATCAACTGAGCGTGGAGAAACATATCTCTATGCCTATTACCGAACAAGCCTATAAAATTCTGTTTGAAGGTGCTGATCCTAAAGTTGCCGTTGCGGATTTGATGATGCGTGGGAAACGCCATGAACTTGAAGAAGTAGTGGCGATGAGTTGGTTAATATAGTGGACATATTTTTAGTCTAAGTATCATAGACGTAGAAGAGGTTATTGAAATACCTTTTCTGCGTTTTTTGTTATGTTGTCATATTTGCCCAAAAGAGTCAATATACTTATACTGCTTAAGGTGCTAGTCCAGTCATCGGGAATCCACGTGTTACTAAGGAGGTGGAAGGGGAGATAAGGTGGGGGCCCTTTCCCAAATTTTGGGACAGCACTCAAAAGGGAGGGAAATTATTAATGGAAAAACTAGACATATTCAGAGATATTGCTGACCGCACAGGGGGCGATATCTACCTCGGTGTCGTCGGGCCAGTCCGTACAGGAAAGTCCACCTTTATCAAACGATTCATGGACCTCCTAGTCCTGCCCAACATCCAAGATGCATTTGAGCGGGAGCGGGCCAAGGATGAGCTTCCCCAAAGTGGGACAGGAAGAATGATTACGACGACAGAACCTAAGTTTATCCCATCAGAATCTGTGGAAATCGTCATAAAAGACTCAATTCACATGAATGTCCGGTTGGTTGACTGTGTAGGATACAGCGTAGAAGGTGCTTTAGGGTACGAAACAGTAAACGGTGAAGAACCTCGCATGATGAAAACATCATGGAGTGACGAACCCATGCCGTTCCAGGAGGCAGCTGAAATGGGTACCCGTAAAGTCATAACCGATCATGCCACGATCGGCATTGTGGTTACGACGGATGGATCTATTACAGATATTCCACGGGACGCTTACCTTGATGCCGAGGAGCGGGTCATTTCCGAGTTGCGCCAGCTGGGAAAACCCTTTGTGGTGCTCTTAAATACGACCCGGCCATACGCAGAAAATACAATGGAATTAGCTCGGTCACTAGAGGAAAAGTATGGAATACCTGTTATTGCGGTGAATTGTCTTGAAATGACACAGGATGATATCACGCAGATTCTTGAAGAGGTATTGTATGAGTTCCCCGTAGCTGAAGTTAATATTGATTTGCCAAAATGGGTTGAGGAACTTGATGCAGCTCATCCAATCCGAGCTGCTTTTGAAGAAACCGTGCGTAAAGCGATTGATGGAATCCGGCGTTTGCGCGACATTGATCTGGCCTTAGACGCTCTGACAGAATGCCAATATGCCCAAGATGTACTCCTTAAAGAGATGAACCTAGGAACAGGAATTGCTAATATTGAAATCACTGCTGTCGAAGGACTCTTTAAAACAGTATTGCAAGATTTCACTGGAATTGAAATTGAAGGCGATCATTCCTTACTCCGTCTAGTGTTAGACTATAGTAAGGCCAAGAAGGAATGGGATAAAATGTCCGCAGCTATTGAAGAAGTTCGCATCAACGGCTATGGAGTTGTCACACCTCAACTTGAAGAAATGTTCCTAGAAGAACCGGAACTTGTAAAACAAGGTGGACATTATGGGATCAAGCTCAAAGCCAGTGCTCCGTCACTCCATATCATAAGAGCGGATGTTACGACGGAAGTTACGCCTTTGATAGGAACAGAAAAACAAGCAGAAGAACTCGTGAAGTATATCCTTGATGAGTTTGAAAGTGATCCGAAGAAGGTCTGGGAATCTCATATTTTTGGTAAATCCTTGCATGACTTGGTTCGTGAGGGAATCCAAAATAAACTCTATAAGATGCCCGAAAATGCCCAGCATAAGCTCCAAGACACCTTACAACGAATTGTCAATGACGGTAGCGGAGGACTTATCTGCATTATTATCTAGCTGGAATTTACAATAAATATAACGGAAATGGAATGCGAGGGGCGCGCAACGGCGGTTTCTAGCATTCATTTCTTTATATTTTCAGTTTCCATATTAAAGTTAGGCACATACTTATTGCTTTATCGTTGCCAAACTGACGCAAATCAGCTTATAATATGTCTGAACATTCAGATGTAATGATTGAAGAAACAGATAGGAGCGATTTGGTGATTGGCAAGACAAATGATTTTCTAATTGTCAGTAAAAATATTTTGCCTGAAGCCATTTTGAAGACCGCGAAGGCGAAAGAACTACTTGTCAAAGGGGATGTAGAAACGATCAATGATGCAGTGGAACGTGTAGGACTTAGTCGAAGTGCCTATTATAAATATAAGGATGGTGTGTTCCCGTTTTACGAAGCGAGTCGGGAAAAGATCATTACGATTTCCCTAATACTCGAGAACAAAGCGGGAGTGCTCTCTCATGTTCTTAATTTCATTGCCTCTGTTAAAGGGAATGTTCTAACCATTAATCAAGGGATTCCTCTGCAAGGAATTGCTAATGTCTCGGTTTCCCTTGAAACCGCTGGAATGGAAGATACCCCTGAAAATCTTTTGTTTGGGCTTGGGGAAATCGATGGAGTAAGAAAAATTGAAGTAATCGGCCAAACTTAAGGTTGCTTTTTTTGACGTAATATGATATCTTATTAAAGTCCTTCATATGAGGGTATTAAGTCGGGGCGTGGCTCAGCTTGGCAGAGCGCTACCTTGGGGTGGTAGAGGTCGCACGTTCGAATCGTGTCGCTCCGACCAGTAAAATTAAGGCTTTCAGCCTTTTAAGGTAGGCGGGTCAAACTGTAAATGTTGACCAAATGCCGACCAAAAAAATAGACCATGAAGAATGGTCTATTTTAGTATCATGCTCTTTGTTATATCTGCTTTCTTCTTGTTGGAACTCGATGATTTTTATTTTGATCTCATTCTTTTTAACTCCAAGATGTTGATAGATTCCTTTTAAAACTTTAATATCGTGTCTAAGGCGCTCGGCTGCTAAATGATCTAGTGCATCATTATCATACAGCCATGTTGCATGATAATGCCGAAGAAAGTGTAAACGAGTCTTCGGTATTTTTTTGTCTCTAACGAGCCTCCCTAAATAGCTAGTGTAGCTATCGGGTCGCATCGGGAACATTAATTGGTCACTCTTTATATTCTTGTCATTTATATCAATTACCTTTCGCTCGCTCTTTTTGAGCGCGAAGCCATCCCTGATTACGACTTTTAAGAGGTCCATTAAGTAAAGTGGAGTGCTACATCACGAAGGCCATTCTGTTTCTTTAGAAAATTATGCCTAAAGCGATAAGAATCAAAATAGCAATAGCAATAATTCCTACGCTGGCACAACGACCATCGCCGCCATAGCCATAAGAAGCAACTGGTTGCGACAAGGGGATGACAGCATGCTCCACCCATCTCATCTCATGTTAAGTTTATGGGTAAGTGCAAGTGATTTTTACATAAGATGTAGTGAAAGGAGAGCTTACTTGCTCTCCTTGCTGTTTATGCCTTATTAGCTCCTGAATCAATAGTTCGGATTCATCCAAAACCTGAGGCTGAATCACAGATTGCACAAGGTATGCCTCTTTTGGATGGAGAAGAGGTTTCGTGATCCACAACACGGTAAGTCCCACGGAGGTGCGTCATTCGAGAACGGTAGTTAGTCAATGCAATCATGAATGAGAACAACAGTGTTGTAACTATTTTGAGTACCTGAATAGTTACAAAGGCGCCCTCTATGTGTGAAAAGGGTATAATAAACCGGCAGAAGTAGACACTAAAAGGGGTTGCTTTCTGTTGGCATAGAAAGTAGATAACTAAAAGTATTATAG
>DATMYU010000527.1:0-5816 GCA_035560775.1 Desulfosporosinus sp. | reverse complement strand
CGTGGGATTTTTTCTAGAGTGCTGCCCACTTCAATCCTTAAATAAGTGTCTAAAAAAACTCTCCCTGTTATCAAGGAACGCTTTAGTTAGACGATAATGGTCGGTCTCCTCGTACTCAACAAGTTTTAACCCATCCTCTTCAAAACTGTAAATCATTGCTCCAGGGAAGGCCATCAAAATTGGTGAGTGAGAGGCTATAATAAATTGTGCCTTTCCCTCTTTCACCAGGTCATAGATAATTCGTAAAAAGGCTAACTGACGTTGAGGTGATAGTGCTGCTTCGGGTTCATCCAATATGAACAAGCCTTTTCCACCAAAACGATTAGCAAATAGCGATAAAAATGCTTCCCCATGCGACTGCTCGTTTAAAGATTTTCCGCCGTAGGGTTCATATACTTCCTCCATACTATTGTCAAAATCTCGCGCCAATTCATCTATGTACTCTGCAAAGTTGAAAAAAGTCTCTGCTCTTAAAAAAAATCCCTGTTTATTCTTCTGCCTCCATGACAAAGTCATGACAGATGCCAATTTCAAACTGGGATCAGTTAGACCTAAATCAACGGATCTTCCACCACCTCCGCCAGTAAAACCACATTTATAGGCTAGAGCCTCTAGAAAAGTCGACTTGCCTGTGCCGTTTTCTCCAACAATAAATATCACATCACAGTCTATTTCTAAGCTTTCCAAGTGAGCAATAGCCGGAACGTTATAAGGATAAGCATTCCTGTCATCTATACGATCCCAGTTGATAGCTATCTTCTTGAGATAAGCCATTTCGCCGCCGCCTCCTTCAGAACAATTCCATCTCACCACACACACCATTTACCAATCGAAGATTAACGATTTCACGACCGCGAAATACTCCCTCAAATAAACATTCGGCACGAGATACCACGGGGTTGGAGAAGATATGCCCACCGGAATTAACCCATTACGCCGAGCAAGAATTTTAGAGCGAAAGAGATGAAAGTCATTCGTGATCACCGCAACTCTCTCTGAGTTTTGAAAGCTCGGTTGCCGGACTAATATTGCTTTACTATAGCGAAAGTTCTCCATCGTGCTCGTAGATTGATCCTCTTTAAGGATGCGCTCATCTGCAATCCCATGACTCACTAAGAAACGCCTCATTCCTTCCGCTTCAGAAATTTTCTCTCCAGGACCTTGCCCTCCCGAAAGGACAACCTTCGCCTTGGGATGCTCTTCCAGATAGTCTAGACCCTTTTGCATTCTCTCCCAAAGTGTCCAGGAAAGTTGTTCTCCATTCAGACCTGCCCCCAAAATAATCAGATAATCCACTTCGATAACAGGATCTGAGCTGGAATTACGAATGATTCCTCCCTCGATCACCAGAAATGAGATCATCCCAATCAGAGCTAAGGAAATGACACCCCGACGAACCTTTAAGACCCATGTTCTAGTTTTCCCAGAAAGCCTGTATTTTCGGAAGAAAACTCTAACAAAACTCCAAAGGATCAGCAATCCTCCCACAACCCCTGGTAAAACCGTACCCAGATTAACTCCTCCATTATTTAGAAGGAGCAGTAAAGTATCTAAAATCCCAAAGATCCCTAAGCAGTATAGAAGCACAATCAAAATTCGCCTGATGGTCATATAACCCTCCCACTACTCTCTCTAAACCATTCTTCACCCAATAAATGAAAACCATCATCATAGCTTCAAAACGCGCATAAGATGAGATATACCATGGGCTGTCCAGCTTATTTAGTGTCAATATCTTCAAGCAACTGAGGAGGTAATAAGTGAAAAAAGCACTGATCCTATTCGTTACATTCCTAATTTTTTCCTTATCTATTGTGTTAACCCGCTCCGCTGGGCTAATTCAGACTACTGGGGGAAACGCTTTGACAACCCACCAGCAAGGGAAACCCACGCTTCTTCAGGATACCCCAGAAAACGTATTAAACAGCTTTTATGAAAATCTACTATTGAAGGTTTATGGAACAACGATGGCCCCACTCTTTTATCAACACGAACACTATACTTCAATGGTGACGGATGCCTTTAACTCAAAAGTTATTGGCTATAAGGATCATCCCGTCTATACACGTCAGTCGATGGCTTCTTCAGACTATGCGCTCTATACAGTCTCCTATACGTTGATGTTTAAAAATATTAATGATCCCGTTCCTTTTCTCGACGTTCTTCCGCTTATCAAGCAGAATGGAAAGTGGTACATTTTCATCGAAAATCCAACTGCGACTCCCTTGGAACAAGCAGTGAGGGATCTATATAATAATCCGATATTTAGTCAAGCAGAAGCAGATCATGCACTCCAACTACAAACCCTTTTAACTAAATATCCTGACCTGGCCGCTGCGCTCGCTTAGTAATGTTAAAAACGAAAAGTAATTATCACTGCTAGCCTACCTGTCCACCGCATTTATTACCCATTTTCCTATACTCCATTGCAATTCGCTATAATCCAATATATTCCTCCTCATATGAAAACAAATTTTAATTTAACTAGAAACAAGGCTGAAGCATAATTGCTTCCAGCCTTGTTATTAGACATATCTTTCATAAAGGTTAGGCAGGAAACCCCTACGCCTTTAGGCTAGGGGAGGAATGCCGTTACGCAACACATACCTAACCTGCCGTCCTCCTCTCAGTTAATAGACTTTTCTTCTCTCAATTAGTTTGAATGATTTACAACTAATGCTACCTTTCTTTATCTTAGTCCCATCTAAAGTCCTGATATCGAAGAAACCACTCTTTCTTCTTCCAAAGATGTAGTAAAGCTTTCCTTGATATTGAATTTTGTCAAATAGCCTAAAACCTCTTACCTCAAATTGTGCTTGGTTTAATTTTTTGACACCACCCTTCAGGATGGTCGCTTTATGAATCTGCCTGTTGTAGTCAACCTGTGACTCATAGTTACCTACAAGCCACTATCCCTTTAGGGTAGTGGTTATTGACTTCCCAATCACCCTTTCAGCTTCAACTGTTGATCTGCTAATGGGGTAGGTTTTCTTGAGTGCAAAATATTGTGCCGATACCCAAACATATTTAAAAACCCGTAGGCACTAATTATGATCATTAAAGGAATCACGGGGTACATATACCTAGCGTAGGAAATGAAAGGAAGATGCATACAATTGAAGTAGGATAGAACTAATAGAATTAAAATAAGCCAAGCGTTTTGTTCTCTAAACCTTAATTTAACTAAACCAACAATAAACCCGATCAGTAACAGCCAGTGAAATCCCGTTGCAACTAGAATAATGCTATAGTCTAAATTGTTTAATAAGAAGGGCACGTACCACTGATAAAATGTCTTACCGACCGTGTACCAATATAAATAACCTAATGGGTTTTCAGGCACAAGTGTTTTTAATCGTTCTATCGCCAGAGCCTTTTCCATGCGGTCTACTTCTATTTCGTTATCCGAGTAGTTATAATAAGCGGAGTAATCTATCCCGTCCGTAGCTTCACTACTTTTGTCACCACCTATATAGGTTCCCTGTAGCATTGGATTACCACTCGCTAAGGTGAGAGGAATAAATTTATGAAAAACTTGATAATTACGAATCCACCAAGGAGACATTAGCGCAATAAAAACGACAGAAATAACCAGCGAATATTTAGTGGCTTCTTTCAGAGAATATTTTGAGTACCACCAGAGGATCGGTAAAATTCCAACGTAAAGCGCGATAGTCGGTCGAAATAGAGTAGCTATAGACCATACCACCCCCACCCAAACGTATGCGCTAACTCGCCTCTTCTGTATCGCCAGCCCCGATAGATAAATCAGGCAAAGTAGCAAAAATTTAAACGTCACTTCCGTGAGTATCAGGTTAGTTACCCATATTTCAGGAATATAAAGTGCGTCCAAAAAAACTGCTAGGACTGCAACCTTTCGATTGAGAACTTTCCTGGCAATATGGAAAATAAGGATTAAGGAGATCGTCTGAAGCAGGACCTGAAAAACTCGGAAGGCTATCAAACCTGAAAACTTACCAAAAACCAAGACGAATAGGGCAAGCAAAAAAGACATCCCCGGCATCATGAACACGGTGGATTGCGTTGGATATTTATATATCAAAATGTTATGTTCAACTAACGTCCAGGCGCTACGCACGTACTTTACATCATCATCATTAAACTTTTCTAGGCTGCCTAGGTATGCTGAATCACCGTAAAGAAACACCAAACAAAGGCCCAGCACAAAAGAAAAACCGCAAATAGCAACTACAATTCGATTTAAGTTGCGATCACTGTCAAAGAATGGTATCTTAAATCACCCTCACTATTTCCCTAATTCCTCACAATGCACATTACACATTTCTATAAAAATCAACCTATTCCTCCTATAACTAGCAAAGAAATTCAGTTGGTTTCTCTCAAGCCCAGTATACGCATCCAACAATAACAAGAAATATTGCCCCAAATCGTAATACCACCCTATCCACATACGATCCCGAACGAATATAAATTGGAAAATGCCAATGTTTCTGAGTCATTGGTACAAAAGGCAAATAAAGTGGAGCAATACCGCTTTTAGTAAAACCGTCTGCAACCAGATGCGCCCCATAACCGATAAGAAAAGGCAGCAAGAGACTAGATGCAAAACTAACACCTTCTGACAACAAAACAAGCAAACCCCAATGTACCGCAATACACACTAACCCCATACCCAGCAATGAGTGTGTAAGACCACGATGTTTCAATACAGCTATCATTATAAGTACCCCCCCTACGACAAGAAATCCCCACCGGAGATAAGGCATAAGACTTAATGTCGCTGGCAAACGGGTTGCTAGATATAAAAGAATTAAGCCTCCCCCAAACGCACTGGCCTTCGTTCTTCCTAGCGGTCCACCGATGTCACGGCTTAAAGTGCTCCCAGGTTGATCCAGATCAGGTGCCATAGAACCCACCCATACCGCTACAGCCATTGCTAGTAATTGTATCAATACGCTCGAAGGTAACCCTTCTTGTAGTAGTAAATCAGGATAATTTTCAAAGCCGATTGGTTGCATTAAGCGCCCGCCTGCAACTGCAACAGCAAAACCGATGGCTACATGCGTTTTTCCCGTCATACAAATTCACTCCTCTCGCTTTTTCATAATTCGCCAAGATTCGATATATTCCTCTTGTTATGTGAGATTTATTTCGATATTCGCAAAACAAGGCTAGAAGCAATAATACTTCCAGCCTTGTTTTCAACTTATCTCCTACAGCGACTCCGACAAAAGGTTCACTGTAGAACATTATTTTGTTTGTGCCGGAGTCTTCAGAACACCAATTACATATCCGGAGAGGGCAGGGAATAAAGAAAACTTGGCTAGCGCCAAGCCTTCAGGCGCCGGCGTTCACCTTAGTTGCACTTATACTCCAGAGTATGCAACTGAAAGTTATACTTTCTGATTAGTATAAAGAAAACTTGGCTGGTGCCAAGCCCTGGCCATGGATGGCCGAGTGTCCCTGTAACCATGGATGGTGAGAAGGGACCCGCAGGCGCCGGAGGCCGCCTAGTTGTACTTATACCACCCGAATTATGCTGCCCAAAACTTTTACTTTCTGTAAAGGTATTAAAAACTTCACAGAGAATCTTTAGCTATTTTCATTCCCAGAATTTCAACATTTATAGTTCTCTCTTCCTACTCAGGTAGTGTCCCCCAGCGATAGACAATCGATTACTTTATAGGAACTACGCCGATATTATCCATGAAGCGAGTATGACTATTTCTAATCGGAAAAATATTACATATGCAATCTACAATTTATTATGTTAAAATAAGTCCGTCATGTATTCTACTACTTGCTATAAGTCCTGAAAATTAGCAGTATTATCA
>DATMYU010000526.1:0-6148 GCA_035560775.1 Desulfosporosinus sp. | reverse complement strand
CTATTAGTAGAAGCTGAAAAGTCTAGGAGATGATTTTTGCAAATTATTACTGGAATAAAAGCTAAACACTAAAGCTACTGTAAAGAACTAAGTTGATCGATACTTACAGCAGACTACAAATCACATTAATACGAGGGGGATTCCAATGTTTAAAAAAATCATGCCAGTTATTAAGAGATTCAAATTGTCGAGAAAAGCTGTTTCAATATTTGTTATTTTACTTGTTTTAACTGCTGCCGGGCTTAAAGTATTCATGGCAGAAACAGGAAACGCCGTTGCCACAGCTGCGCCAAATAAGGTTTCTGTCAGGGTCAGTGTGGCTAAGAATACTATCAAAAATGCAACTGTTTCCTATAAGGCCTCCTTAGAAGCCTCGCAAGAGGGCATTGTCAGTGGTAAAGTCAGCGGCAAAGTAGTTCAGGTCATGTTCGAAAATGGTCAATATGTATCTCAAGGGGACCTGTTGATTAAATTGGACGATCAGGACATCAGAAACAAGATAGCGTCTTCTGAGGCCAAGCTGAAGGCTTCCGAAAGTCAGGTGGCTGCCGCAGAAAGTCAGGCGAATTCCACTGCAAGTCAGGTGAAATCCGCTGAAAGTCAGTTGGTTTCTTCACAAACTGGTGTACAGAAAATGCAGCTAAATGTAGACAATGCTCTGCGTACCTACGATAGAACGAAGACACTTTTTGACGGTGGAGTAGTTACCAAAGTTGAATTGGAAAGTGCAGAAACAGCGCTCAACAATGCAAAAAGCGATCTTGTTTCTGCAAACGCCACGGTGGAGTCATCAAAGGCTAGTATCGAAACAGCAAAAACCAGCATTGGAACTGCACAAGCCAATATTCAAACAGCGCAAGCTAATGTGACCTCAGCACAGGTTGATTTAAAAAATCTTACAGATTCTCTGGCCGATACGACGATCACTGCGCCCATGACTGGTATTTTGGATGAGAAAAGTGTTAGTGTGGGACAATATGCCAACGTAGGAGTTGCCTTAGGGAAAGTTAAAACTATATCACCGATCTATGCCGCCATAGAGGTGGATCAAAACGCTATAAGCTCTTTGAAAGTAGGACAGAGTGCCAAAGTAAACATTGGAGACAATGATGCCCAAAGCTATGACGGGATTATAAAAAGCATTGAAGCAGCTGCGGATTCGACATCAAGAGTTTTCAAATGCAACGTTGAGGTTGCGAATCCGGATCAAGCACTGAAACCAGGTATTTATGCCAACGTGGATATTATAGGTAATGAGACGTCAGAAGTGATTGCTGTGACAACAGATGCCTTAAGCGGAAATCCAGGAAACTATACAGTTTTTTTGAATGATAAAGGAGTTGCTCGTAAACACATTGTAAGTATTGGAGAAATTACAAAAGGCTTAGTAGAGATTAAAGATGGCATTGAAGCAGGTGACAGCGTAATTATTACCAATGTGAATACCCTCCAAGATGGTGATGAAATTTCGGTAGTAACGAAATAGGGGGACAAATTAATGTTTTTAACAGATATCAGCCTAAAACGGCCTGTATTTTCCATTGTAATAATTATCGCTATGCTTGCTTTAGGTGCTATAAGTTATATAGGACTACCCATCAACGAAAATCCTGAGGTCGAGATTCCTTATATAGCGGTTGCCATTTCCTTACCGGGAACTTCAGCAGAACAGCTTGAATCGAAAGTGACAAAACGAGTTGAGGAATCTGTCGGACAAATTTCGGGAGTGAAACACATTACCTCCACCATCTCGGAAGGCGTTTCCCAAACCGTCATTGAGTTTAATTCTGGAACAGAAGTCAATGTGGCAGCACAAGATATCAAAGATAAACTAAGCGGTATTCGGGGCACTTTGCCGCAGGATATCAACGAACCCATTATTCAAAAATTCGACTTTGCAGCAACACCCATTATATCCTTCGTAGTCACTAGCCCTCTTTCCAACAAGGACTTATCACAAATAGTCGAAGATGATATCACCAAAAAATTAAATACCGTTAAAGGCGTTGGGTCGGTTACCACCTACGGCGGGCAAGTCAGGGAAATACATATCAAGCTTGATAAAGAAAAAATGGCATCTCTTAATGTGACAACGGCCGAAATCACCCAGAGCCTACAAAGTGATAACATCGATCGGTCAAGTGGTACAGTTTCCAACGATGATAAAGAAGTTTCCATCAGAACGAATGGTACGGTCAAAGAAGTCAATGATTTCTTGAATATTTTGGTCACCAATCGCAAAGGGACTGAACTAAGAATCAAGGATATTGCCCAAGTGGAAGATACTATTAAGGATCGGGACAGCTTATCTTATTATAAAGGTGCAGAATCCATTGGTATTAATATTGTCAAACAATCCGGAGAAAATACGACCCAAGTGGCGGATGATCTTAAAGCAGAAATTGTGGCAATTCAAGCTTTACTGCCTAAAGATGTAAAAATTGACATTGTCGATGACAATTCACAGGTCATACGGGCGTCCGTGACTGAAGTTCAGAAAACGTTGCTGGAAGGTTGTGTCCTGGCGGTTCTCGTTGTTTTCGTCTTCCTACGGAATGGGGGAAGTACGGCCATCAGTGCCCTTTCACTGCCGACCTCGATCATTTCTACCTTTGCTGCTATGAAACTAATGAATTTTTCACTCAACACCATGTCTTTAATGGGCCTCTCCTTAGCGGTTGGGTTGCTCATTGATGATGCGATTGTTGTCGTTGAAAACATTGTGCGCCACTTAAATATGGGGAAATCTGCGATTCAAGCAGCCAAAGACGGTACGAGTGAGATTGGACTGGCCGTGACGGCTACAACATTTACCATTGTTGCGGTCTTTCTTCCCATTACCATGGTTGATGGAATGATTGGCGCCTACTTCAAGGAATTTGGTCTAACGATTGCTGTCAGTGTTTTGATTTCGTTATTTGTCTCCTTTACTTTAGTGCCGCTGATGGCGTCTAAATACGTAAAAAGTGAGAACGATGAATTAGTTAAAAAGCACGGTCCTCTGGGTAAATTCCTATTATGGTTTAATCACTTGTTTGTTAAACTTGCCAGAGTCTATACAGGTATCCTCAGGGCCGCACTGAAACACAGGATTAAAACCATAGCTATTGCCACGGCAATGTTCTTGGGCAGCTTACTCCTTCTTAACTTCATTAATACTAGTTTTTTAGATTCCTCAGACAACGGAAAGATCACAGTAGCAGCGACGACAGATGGAGGGACAACACTGGTTAGCGCTGCAGAAACAACCAAAAAGATGGAAAGTATACTTAATAAGTATCCCGGAGTAGTGTACCTGTACTCGACTGTTACACCCAGCAACATCAACATTAGCGTACAGCTTCCAGACAAGAATGACAGAAAAGAATCTATAAGTGAAACAGCCAATAAAATGCGAGAAAGTTTAACTCAGATTCCGGGGATTAGCCTTTCTATGACGACTGGTTCAAGTATGGCGGGAGGCAAGGACTTTGAGCACCATTTTACTGGCAATGACTTTGACCAACTTTTAGACTATTCGCTGCAAGCCGAGAAAGTCCTAAAGAAAATTCCCGGGGCTGTTGACGTAGGTATAAGCTATAAAACGGGAAAAGCAGAAGCAAGAATTGACGTGGATCGTGATCGGGCGGCTGATCTCGGTGTGAGTCCCGTGGTCGTTGCCAATACGTTAGGAACACTCTTTAATGGCTCTCTCGTAACCCAGTATGAAACAGAAAAGGATCGTTATGACGTTAAACTATTGCTGCGAGATGATCAAAAAACAGACTTTGACAGCTTGAAAGGGATTTATGTGCCTGGTTCAAATAACAGTATGGTTCCTCTCGATCAGGTCACAAAGCAAGTTTTCGCCACCGGTTCTACTTCCATTAACAGGTATGACAAAGCTCGAGAGATTGTAGTAACTGCAAATGCCTCTGGAGTTGCGGCGACTGACTTGGAAACCCAGTTTAGCACAGCTTTGAAAAATGAAGCGAAGATGCCAGCCGGAGTAAGCCAAGTTAGCGGAGGAACTCAGGAAATGATGGCAGAAGCTATCCCCGGCTTAATGCAGGCGCTTTTGCTGGGAGTTCTGTTTATTTACTTGATTCTTGCTGCGCTGTTTGAAAGTTTTATTGATCCCTTTGCGATTGTCTTCGCTTTGCCATTCGGTATCATTGGCGCACTGTTGGCTCTGTTTCTTTCCGACAGCAATTTAAGCATGATGGCTATTATTGGTATCATTATGTTGATGGGACTAGTCACCAAAAATGCGATTTTGTTAGTTGACTATGCCAAGCAAAAGCGTGGCGAGGGAGAAGAACGCGGTGAGGCGCTACTACAGGCAGCTTCTACGCGACTTAGACCTATCATTATGACAACTTTAGCGATGATCTTTGGTATGCTTCCCACAGCAGTCTCCACAGGCTTAGGCTCTGAGGGACGTTCACCTATGGCTTATGCCATTATTGGCGGATTGATTACGTCGACCTTTTTAACACTCATCGTTGTCCCTGTGATCTATACGCTGTTGGATGATGCCAAAGGATTGTTTCACAAGAAACCGTCTGCGGTAATAGTTACGAAATCACTTAAAAGCTGAAATCAAAGGAAACCAGGAGGAGTGAATTCATTGGGAGAAATAACAATCTTGATTGCGGATGATGACAAGGAAATCGTTAATCTAATTGCAGATACTCTGGAGGATGAAGGTTATAATATTCTGAAATCATATAACGGCAAGGAAGTTCTAGATATGATTGATCGCTTTAATATCTCATTGGTCATTCTAGATATCATGATGCCAGAAATGAACGGCCTGGAAGTTTGTCGGAAAGTTAGGAATGAAATAGCTATTCCCATAATCATTCTCAGTGCCAAGGATCGAGAAATTGATAAAATCATTGGCCTAGAGGTAGGGGCTGATGATTATATGACTAAACCCTTTAGTATTAACGAACTTGTAGCCAGGGTCAATGCACATATCCGACGAGAAAGTCGCAACAACAGTAACATTTCGACACATAGTCCATCTAATACAATGTCGATGGGTAATCTAGTCATTAATAAAGAGTCTTTTGAGGTGTTGGAAAGTGGTATTAAAATTGAACTTTCTACGCGGGAATTTCAGATCCTCGTTTACCTTGTAGAAAATAAAAACAAGGTTCTAAGTCGGGAGAGAATCTATCATGCCATCTGGGGAGATGATAATTATGGGGATATCAATACAATTACAGTTCACATCAAAAATCTGCGTAGTAAAATCGACAAGGAAAATAAGTATATTAAGACGGTCTGGGGGATCGGGTATAAGTTTGTAGGGGGCTTAATATGAGGTGGAGCATTAAGTATAAGCTTCCACTGATGTCATTATTGCTATTCTTACTGGTTGGCTTAAGCATGCTGTCCTATCAGCATTTTTTTATATTGGGATCAGGTCGGCAAAGCCTCCAGACCAATCAAGAAAACCTCGACCGGATCAGTATCGAAGTTTCCCGGGGCATCAGCGACCGATACCCTCACTTAGATCAAATTATTGAGTATATTAAGGGTACCGCTCAAACCCAAAGCATAAACATTTCTGTCTATGAACTTAATAAAGAAATAGTTTTTCAGGCCAAATACCAAAATGACGAGAATGACCGGAATGACCGGAATGACCAGAATAACCAAATGTTTCGCATAAAGTCCCATGATATTGTGTTTGCCAACGGTAAGGCTACTTATCTTGTTGAGATTGAGAACTCATTTGGAGTTAAGGAAATTTTAGGCTTAAGTATCGTAGAAAACTTTGTCTTTTTTACATTGACCGTACTCTCCATTATTCTTCTCTGGTTAGTGGTCTATCTGCATTATGATATTGTTAAACCTCTTTCCTTACTACAGAAAAGTTTTGGGCTGGTTGGTTACAGTAAAAACCAGCTATCATTCCTTCCCCAAAAAAGGAATGATGAAATTGGAGACTTGTCAGCAGGGTTTGAAAAAATGGTAATGAACTTAGGAGATTCCTATAACCAACAGCTTGAAATGATCTCATCCATTTCCCATGATCTGAAAACCCCCTTGACCTCCATTATGGGATATATTGAAAGACTACTTATTTCCAATATCAAAACAGAGGAGAAAAAACGCGAATACTATCAAATTATTTATCAAAAAGCAGAGGATATCG
>DATMYU010000525.1:0-7963 GCA_035560775.1 Desulfosporosinus sp. | reverse complement strand
ACCGCAGCTCTTTATTCCGAAGCTGGTTGAATATTATAAAGCCGGTCAATTCCCCATCGATAAGCTGGTTAAGGTTTATGAATTAGAGCAGATCAACGAAGCTTTCGAAGACACCCATAAAGGCATGGCTTTAAAAGCTGTTGTTAAAATGTAATACTGAATCCCGAAAGTTTATTTCTTCTTCCTCTTTTGCTCAATTCTCATATCGCAGTTTTAACGAAGGTGTAGGAATTGAGCCTTTCTAACAGAATACAAAAAAGTTGTTAATAAGAGACTGTCCAAAAAGGTCAGGTTAGAGGCCAGATAACCAGCTATTACAGCCATTGTAGGGGATAGTTCCTTGTTGATATACTTTAGCAATAACTTATTGAAATATAATATTGCCAGAGAATGTTAAATTTTTCTATGGCAATAGGAGGAAAAAGGGAGGCGTTTTAGGTAAAATGGGCTTCAAAAAAATGTTCTTAAACATTAACGGCGTACAACGGATGATTGTCTGTGATCCTGAAAAAGATACGTTGGCAACTGCCCTGAGAAGAATGGGATTAACGGGAACCAAAGTGGGCTGTGGAGTGGGACAGTGTGGTGCATGCTCGGTTGTCCTGGATGGTAAAGTCGTACGTTCATGTGTGCGAAAAATGAAGAGTATTCCCGAATACAGCCAGGTAGAAACGATTGAAGGAATGGGTACCGCCAGAAATCTGCATGCGCTTCAACAGGCTTTTATAACCTATGGCAGTGTTCAATGCGGATTCTGTTCCCCGGGATTCATCATGTCGGCCAAAGCCTTGTTGGATAAAAATACGGACCCAACCCGGGAAGAGGTGCGTGCTTGGTTCCAAAAGCACCGAAATGTTTGTCGTTGCACGGGCTACAAGCCAATTGTCGATGCAGTCATGGCGGCAGCAAAGGTTATTCGCGGTGAAGCTACTATGGATGACATTATCTTCAAGATGGAAGGCAATCAAGTGTATGGAACGGCTTTACCTAGACCTGCAGCGCTGGCTAAGGTCACAGGTCAATGTGATTATGGCGACGACCTTAAATATAAATTGCCCGGAAATACTTTGCACCTGGCTATGGTTCAACCCAGAGTGGCTTCTCATGCCAAGATCTTAAATATCGACATCACCGCTGCGGAGTCAATGCCAGGCGTTATCAAGGTGGTAACGGCTAAGGATATTAAAGGCCTTAATAGAGTCATAGTCCCGCTTGAGCATCCCCGCTCCGTTATGAACGGACTTGAGCGTCCATTGTTTGCCGATACGACCTTGTACAGATATGGTGACGTGGTTGGCATGGTTATCGCTGAGACCGAGGAACAAGCCCGTGTAGCAGCAAAAATGGTCAAAGTTGATATTGAGCCGCTTCCCGAATACATGAACTTTTTGGATGCAGCTGCTCCCGATGCCCTCCGCATTCACGAAGCGAGTGCAAATACGTACATCAAACAACCCGTGTTAAAGGGAGAACTTGCTAAAGACGTCATCGATGAATCCTTTTGCTCCACCGAAGGAAGCTTCTACTCTGCCAGGGAAGCGCATTTGTCCGTCGAAGGCGACACAATGCAGGGTTACTGGGATGAAGACGGCAATATGACAATTCATTGCAAATCTCAGTCCATCGGCTGGAACCGACTCGGTATTGCTGCAGGGATTGGGCTGCCTTCGGAAAAGCTGAGAATAATTGAAAATCCCACAGGTGCCAGCTTCGGTTGGGCGGCATCGCCGGGAAGTTATGCCTTGATGGCAGCTTGCCTGATGGAAATCAAGGACAGGCCTCTGACCTTTACCATGTCTTATGAGGAGTTCATGCATTTCAGCGGCAAGCGGGCACCGGCCTACAGCAACGCTAGAATGGCTTGCGATAAAGATGGAATACTAACGGCGTTGGAGTTTGATATCGGACTTGACCGCGGTCCATACACGGAGTTTTCCGGTCACATTCTGGATAAGGTTATGCGTTTTATGGGATGGCCCTACTATATTCCCAATGTTTCCGGACTTGGGAAAATCGGCTTCACGAATCACAATTTTGCCACCGCTTACAGGGGCTTTGGCTGTCTGCAGGCCTACCTCAGCTCGGAAACATTGATGGATATGCTGGCCGAAAAAATGGGAATGGATCCTTTAGAATTCAGGTTTAAGAACATCGCCCGTGAAGGCCAGACTAATATTAACAGCTATGCCTTTAAGGAATACCCGATGGAAGAAGTCCTGAATAAAATGCGCCCGCTCTATCAGGGAGCACTGGCCAGAGCTAAAGCTGAGAGCACGGAGACTGTCAAACGCGGTGTGGGTATAACTTGCGGCGGCTTCAATGTCACCCTCGGCACCTTTGACCATGCGGAAGTTGCACTGGAGCTCAATCCTAACGGATCAGTAACACATTTCAATACCTGGGAAGACCAAGGTCAAGGCGGAGATATCGGTACTCTGGCGGTTACTCATGAAGCCTTAAAACCATTGGGCATTAGAGCCGACCAAATCAACCTGTGCATGAATGACAGCCATTTATGCCCTGATACCGGGATTGCTGCAGGCAGCCGCTCTCACTTTATGGCAGGCTACGCAACGATCGATGCAGCGAATAAACTGATGAGCGCTATGCGCAAAGCGGATGGAACCTTTAGAATCTATGACGAAATGGTGGCCGAGGCGATTCCCACGAAATACCTGGGCGTCTATGACTGCGGTGGTACCGGAGTTGAGCTAGATCCCAATCGTGGTGTTGGTGACCCGACTCAGGCCTATATGTATGGCGCATTTATGGCTGAAGTGGCTGTAGATGTTGAGACAGGAAAAAGCACCTGCGTAGGCATGAGCGCTGTCGGTGATGTAGGGAAAATCGGAAATATCCTGGCGGTTGAAGGTCAGGCTTACGGCGGTATCTCACACAGCATCTCCTTTGCACTGAAAAATCAATATGAAGATCTGAAGAAGCACGCGACTATGGCAGGCGCAGGAATACCGTATATTGAGGAAATTCCTGATAATATCGAGTTGGTGTTCCTGGATAACGCCAGAAAAGTCGGGCCCTTCGGTTCCTCAGGCTGTTCGGAGCTCTATCAGTCCAGCGGACATGTGGCCCTCCTCAACGCCATCTATAATGCGGTCGGCGCCAGAATCTATGAATTGCCAGCCAGCCCAGAAAAGGTCAAGGCGGCTATGGAGGCCAAGGCAAGAGGAGAGGAACTGAAGCCCAAGAAGTATTACCTTGGAGCAGACCTCTACGATGAACTGGATGAAATCAAAGCCAACCCTGTCTAAGGATATAGAGTATATAAATTACAGACGCATTGTTAAAATGCGTCTGTAATTTACAATTATCGGGAAATTAATTGAGGTGTGGTTGAATGGAAATTGAAGATTTTAAACGATATACGGAAAATTGTTTTCAAGGGACTTATGCACCCTGCATGTCGGTATGTCCGCTGAAAGTAGATGTGCGAGCTGTCATCGACAAGGTTCAAAAGGGTAACTTTACTACAGCTTATCGCTTATATCGAAATCAAGTCCTTTTTCCACGTATCGTCAGTGCGATTTGCGATCAACCATGTAAAGCGGCGTGCATTCGAAATCCCTTTGATGAAGCAATAAATTTGCGATACATCGAACAGGCTTGTGTGGAATTTACTAAGGACAGGGAGCCTATAGGGTATAATGTCCCCCCCAAAAAACGCAGCATAGCCATTATTGGAGCAGGGCTCAGTGGTATGGCATGTGCTCTGAAACTTGCCAGCAGGAATTATGACGTAACAGTTTATGAAAAGCAGGTCATTCCCGGAGGGATGCTCAATGGGCTGCTGCCGCAAGATATCTACCTTTCGGAATTTCAAAACGAATTCAAAGAAGTGACGTATGAGCTGATAACGTCCAAAGAAATTATTCACCTGGATGAGATTCAGGCTGATGCCGTTTATGTGGCAACCGGTGCCGGCGGAAGAACCTTTGGTTTGCAGGATGAAATGGATCGCAACTCTCTAGGAACAAAAAGACAAGGTGTTTTTTTAGGCGGAAGCGTTATCGGCGCCAACCCGATCGAAGCGATTGAACATGGGGTTCGGGTATCCCATTCCATTGAAAAGTATTTGAAAGTTGGACTTATGGATGGAGTCTCGGAAACTTACCGGAAATATCCTATTGATAAAGGCTACTGCAAGCTCCCGGTAACAGCCGGGGTTTTTCCAGATAATTTGCGGGCTGAAATCAGCAGGGATCAAGCTCTTGCTGAGGCCAATAGGTGCTTAAAGTGCGATTGCAGCATTTGTGGAGACAGCTGCGATTTAATGCAGAAATTCAAAAGGAATCCGAAGCGAATCATTCAGGACGTTATGACTTCTCTGCGTCCCGTAGAGCAGTTCTCCAAAAGGGTGGCAAGCAGGCTGATCAACACCTGCAACCAATGCGGGCTGTGCGCAACCGTGTGCCCGGAAAGTATCGATATCGAAGATTGTTTGCTACAGGCCAGACGTTTCCTGCATAAAGACGGAGCCATACCGGCAGCATATCACGATTTCTGGTTGCGAGATATGGAGTTTGCTAATTCCGACCAGGCTTATGTGCTCATTTCCCCCGAAGCCGGTGAAAAAAGCCGTTATATGTTTTTTCCGGGTTGTCAGCTGGGAGCATCGGAAGCAAATTATGTTTTAAAAGCCTATGGATTCCTTAAAGAAATAGATAATAATACTTCGCTGTTGGTTGGGTGCTGCGGTGTGCCTGCCGATTGGGCAGGAAATGAGGTGCTGCGGGACAACGTTCAAAGCAATATCCTGCAGCAATGGAAGACGATGGGAGAACCGACGATGATTTTAGCCTGCCCGACTTGTATGAAAACCTTTTCCCGCTATCTGCCACAAATAAAAATTGTGTCCTTGTATGAGATCCTGGCACAATATCCCCAGCCGCAGTGGCGAGGGCGGGGAACGGGAAAGACCGTAGGGCCATTTGACCCTTGCGCCAGCCGCTCTGACCGGGCGATGCAGGAGAGCGTGCGCAAACTGCTCCATGGGGCCGGTTTTCAGATCGAGGAACTGGCTTATCATGGAGCGCTTGCGCGCTGCTGCAGTTATGGTGGGCACATTCAGGCTGCCAATCTTGAACAGGTCAAGAATATCACAGCCAATCGAATCCAAGAAAACGCTAATCCCTATGTGACCTACTGTTCAAACTGCCGTGATACGTTTGCCTCAGAGGGTAAAGAATGCAGTCACATCTTGGATATTATCTTTGACATAGGTTCCCCGCAACGCCCGGCACCGGATTTATCCCAAAGGAGGCGAAATAGAGTCGCCTTAGCTCAGGAATTGACGAGCAAAGGGACTGCAAAAGGAGGAAGAGTTAATCCTATGGAATCTATTTCCTTGGAGATACCACCGGAATTAAAGAAACAGATGAATGATCACCTCATCCTGGAAGAGGATATTCTAGCTGTCATTGAACATTGTGAGGCAACGGGGAGTGTTGTGCAGAACAAAGGTACAGGGGAGTTTACGGGGCATTTATCTCAGGGCGTGATAACCTATTGGGTGACCTATGAAAAAACCACATCCGGCTATAAGCTGAAAAAAGTGTACTCCCACCGCATGAAAATTGAGGAGAAACTTCAATGAAAGAAGACGAATTGTTTTGTGTGAAATGCGATGCGCGTTTAGTGCCGTTAAAGACCACGTTCACTTATTTAAAGCATGAATTTTACGTAGACATACCCAGATGCCCGGTTTGCGGTCAAGTGTATGTATCTGAAGAACTGGTCAAAGGCAAAATGGGAGAGGTTGAGACATCTTTAGAAGATAAGTAATGAGGGGGGAGAAAGATGACGCTAGATGCTTTTCGCATGTTTCAATTGGCAGCACAGGGATTTTGCTGCAGCCAAATTCTTCTAACCATTGGCTTGGAGACACAAGGCAAAGAAAATCCTGAATTGATCAGAGCGATGCATGGCTTGTGCGGAGGCCTGGGCAGATCGGGGAGTACCTGTGGGGTATTGACCGGTGGGGCATGCTTGATCGGACTGGTTGCCGGACAGGGAACGGCGATTGAGCAGCCACATCCTCAAATCCATAGGATGGTACAAGATTTGCTGGAATGGTTTGAAAACACTTATGAGAGCATTGATTGTGAAAGGATTCTGCACTACAAACTGGAAGAAGGCACAGAGTATCCCGTGAAATGCGGCAATATCATTTCGGAAACCTATGATAAGGTACAGAAAATAATTTCCCATTATAGGAAATTCGATGGGCAGGACGAGGAATATTAAAGATTTAAGGATCATTCGCAGTTGCTGGTCCAACTGGCCGTGGAGTTGATCATGAAGCATGGTTCAATGAATGAGTTCTGTCTTCCCGACCCTTCCCTGACCATCATTGAAGGCTGGTTCCGGAAAGTCATGCTGGCCAGCGGACCAACCAATATTCAGTTATCCGGCGGGGATCCGACGATGCGGGAGGACTTGCCTCAGGTAGTGGCGCTGGGCAAGTATTTGGGCTTCCATTTTATCCAGATTAATACCAATGGTTTGCGTCTGGCTCATGACACGGAATTCTGAAAGAACTGATTTCGGGAATAGCGGATTATGGAAAAGCGAGGGATGCCCAATGGCCGTTGAATTAAACCAAAAGTCGAGCAAACCTTCTGTAGCAGTCATTATTTTAGCCGCAGGCTATTCATTCCGCATGAAACGATTCAAACCGCTGCTGCCCCTAGGGTCTGTCCGCGCTGTTGAGAAAGCAGTTTATTCATTTCAAGAAGCCGGTTTCCGGGATATCCGGGTCGTGCTCGGTCACAGGGCGAATGAACTGCATCCGGTACTGGAGGGACTCGGGGTTCAAAGGATTAGTAATGATAATTACGCGGATGGAATGTTTTCTTCAGTTAAGAAGGGCATTGCAAGTTTAACACAAGAAGTTGATGGATTCTTTCTCTTGCCGGTTGATAACCCGATTATTCAGAAGGAGACTCTTTTCAAGCTTTACGAGACCTTCAATTTAGGTAAGCTTGGTATTGTCTACCCTGCGTTTCAAGGGGAAAGAGGTCACCCCCCTCTGATTTCCAGCCAATATAAAGATAAGATCCTAAGTTGGAACGGAGATGGCGGACTCAAAAGACTCCTGGAATATTATCAAGAGGATTCTGTTGATGTCGAAACAGGGGATCCAGGGGTTTTGATGGATATGGATACCCCTGAGGATTACCGAAAGATGCTAGAATACGTTGGCTGCGTTTCCTTGCCCACAGAAGACGAGTGCTATGAACTGCTTAGAGTCAATAACACTCCGGCTAAGGTTATAGAGCACTGTAAGCAAGTCGCCTGGCTGAGCTGTTTTTTGGGCAGGCAATTGGTGCAGGCCGGTTGCGCTCTGAACCTTGAACTGCTGAAAACTGCAGCCCTTTTGCATGATATAGCTAAAGGAAAAGCCAATCATGCTCAAGCTGGGGCAAAAATAATGCACAAATATCCGCAAATAGCAGATATTATTGCTTCACATATGGATATCACTTTGGATTCTGCTCAAGCGCTCAGTGAGAAAGAAATTGTTTATCTTGCAGACAAGCTGGTCGCAAACGATCAGATCATTCCGCTCCAAGAACGTATTAAAGTTGCTCTGGAGCGGCATAGAAATGAACCTGAGATACGGGAGAATGTACGTCAACGCTTCGATAACGCATTTGTTATTCAGGCCAGAATGGAGCAAGTGTTAAAAAAACAGATAATAAATCTCTGTCGGTTAGAACTAAGGGAGAGACGCAAATGGATAAAGCGGTAAAAAAAGCTTTAAGGGTGGTTTTAGAAGAAGGGTTGGAAGCTACTCTAATCACCGTCGTCAAAGTGTTAGGTTCAGTTCCCCGTAAACCAGGGGCACAAATGTTGGTTTTTGCGGATGGGACGACAGCCGGGACGATCGGCGGAGGATGCGGGGAAGCGGATGCTAAGCGGGAAGCCCTTCAGGTAATGACAACTC
>DATMYU010000524.1:0-25838 GCA_035560775.1 Desulfosporosinus sp. | reverse complement strand
CATTGATATAATCACTATAATTTTAGGAGGAGAATAAAATGAACGAAAAATTATTCAGAACTGACACAAAAGCACTAGTAGGCTCCGTCATCATCGGGATCGTAATGTTGATTATGATGCAGGTAACCGGGCGCATCGATGCTATTTTGGACCCTACTCTCTTATTGCTTAATGGCACATGCTGGGCATTTTTTACCGGTCTGATTGTTTTAATGTATAGACAACCGGCGGGTATTATTGCCGGAATAGTGGAAGCTGTAGTCGCCATGGCAACAGGCTATTCGCCACTGGCATTTTTCTTCTTATTTGCCAATATCATCGGCTCCATTGTCTACTCATTAATTTCCATAAGATTCTCTATGGAGAAATTAAGCCATCATATATTAGCCATGCTCGGGTGTGCTGTTAGTGGCAACTTGTGCGTTATGGTAGGCTTGATTTATGCCTTTCATCTTGATTGGAAGATCGCACTTTTAACTTCAACTATAACCACCTGCGTTGGAACGATTGTGGCAGGTATCCTGACCAAGAGTGTTTACGGTGCCTTAAAAAAATCATCATTGCTCTAAGAATCGGATCGCTAAAATACAATAAGAGCTAGGCTATTCATAGAAATACTATGAATAGCCTACTCTTAATTCGAATCCAAAAACTCAACTAAACATGGCTGGAACAACAGCAGGTTATTACCTGTTATTCTGTTCTTCTTACTCACAAATGGCTTAGACGGCTTCGATTTTTTCTCAGTGAACGGGAAGCTTTCGATGAATAAATGGAGACTGAATTGCTCGTTGATACATAGCCTGAAAATGGATTAACCCAGTAGATGAGTTCGAAAATTTTATAGTTTATAGGAGGCGTTTAAGTTGGAGCAAGATTTGAGAGGGTTCATTGAACGAGTTAAAGTACAAAATCCGCTGGAAGTTGTCCGTGTTCAAGAGGAGATTGATCCTAAGTATGAGATAAGTACGTTGATTATGGAACTGGAGAAAGTGCGTCGGTATCCGCTGACAATTTTTGATAATGTCAAAGGGCACGATATTTCCGTGGTCACCAATGTCTTAGCTCCCCGTGAGCGTTTGGCTTTAGCCATGGGCGTTGCTCCTAATGACCTGGCTGCTGAATTTTCTAAGCGAATTAATCAGCGGATTGATCCAGTTGAGGTGGAGGAGGCTCCTTTTCGAGAAAATGTTTTCGTTGGCCCCGAGGTGGATCTCTATAAGTTACCGATTCTAACTCACTTCCCGATTGATGCTGGTCCTTATATTACGGCGGGTTTGGTCATTGCCAAGGACCCAGAAACGGGGGTTGAAACCGGAGGTTACCACCGGATGCAGCTCAAAGGGAAGGATAAATTAGGAATAAGCCTTCATTCTCGTCAACGACTCTGGGAGTATTTCCGTCGTTCAGAGGAGCTTGGCAAATCCCTTGAAGCAACCATTGTATTAGGCATACATCCTAATATTTCTATGGGCTCCATGGCTTTAATTCCTTATGATCTCGGTAAATATGCTGCGATGGGGGGATTATTCGGCGCTCCTTTAGAAGTCGCTCGGTGTAAAACGGTGGATCTAATGGTTCCTGCCTATGCGGAGGTAATCATTGAAGGAGAAATCGTTGCTGGAGAGCGAGAATCTGAAGGCCCCTTTGCAGAATTTACAAACTATGCTTGTTATCGCAGTACGGAAAATGTTTTCAAAGTTAAGGCCATTCAATACCGCACCAAGCCTCTCTTTCAAGACATAACACCGGGTATGAGTTCAGAGCACATAACGATTGTAGCAGTTCAGCGGGAGGGAGATGTGTTGAATGCGCTGAACAGGACTCTTCCTAACATCAAAGCCGTTCATGCACCCATTTCAGCCTGCGGCTTATTTCACTGCTATATTTCTATGAAAAAGATTGCCGAGGGGCAGGCCCAACAAGCAATTTTCACGGCCTTTTCCGTGGATCACAATCTGAAGATGGTGGTTGTTGTCGATGAGGATGTGGATGTCTTTGACGAACGCCAGGTTCTTTGGGCTATGGCGACTCGGCTTCAAGCCGATCGGGGAGTGACGATCATTCCACAACATATGGGCATGGGTTGCACCTTAGATCCCTCGACTGACGAGTTGAGTCGAACGTCAAAAATGGGGATTGATGCGACCAAACCACTCTCTGGGTTTTCACCCACTGTGGAAATGTCAGCCGAGGTCCAACAGCAGATTCGTCGGTTCATGGGATCCTTTGGTTTGTAGAGGAGTGGAAAGAATGTATGAAATCGCGGTTGACGTAGGCGGAACGTTTGCAGACTTTGTAGCGTTAGACCAACAGGGACGTGCCTTTACGGCCAAGGTTCCTTCTAATCTAGAGAACCCTTTGCGAGCGATACTCCTCGGTTTGACCGACCTGGCGCAAGGATTTAACCTATCGCTCCAGGAGTTCCTTTCCCAAACGAGCAAATTCGTTCATGGGACGACCGTGGGAATTAACGCTTTGCTGCAGGGTCAAGGCGCAAAAACAGCGCTAATTACGACAGAAGGTTTTCGTGATGCCTTAGAATTACGACGTTCCCGACTGTCAGAACAATGGGATTTTCGCGTTGCCTTACCGCCAGTTTTAGTACCCAGGTATTTGCGGATAGGTTTACGGGAACGCATGGATTATAGTGGAGTGCCCATTAAATCAGTCGACAGAGAACAAATTCAAGAAATCGCCGATTATATCCGCCAAGAACAAGTGGAATCGGTTGCGGTTTGCTTGCTTTTTGCTTTCCGTAATCCAGTTCACGAACGAGAGTTCAAAGAGTGTTTGCAGGCTCTTTTACCGTCTGTCTTCATTACTTTGTCATCAGAACTTTCTTCTCAACTAGGAGAATACGAACGTACCACAACAACGGTGTTAAACGCTCGGCTGAGTCCTGTGTTAAGTGATTATTTACAAGACCTAAGTTCTCAGCTTCGAGATAGAGGCCTCCAAGTTCCTATAGCGATTGCTCAGAATAACGGCGGTCTCACCGATCTGTTCCAAGCCAGTAAGCATGCTGTGCACACTCTTTTTTCCGGTCCGGCAGGAGGGGTTAAAGGAGGGTGGGCGTTGGCCCGTGAGTTAGGACTGCCAGAATTAGTGGTGGCGGATATGGGCGGAACGAGCTTTGATGTCTCTTTAATCCGACAGGGTGAGATGGAAGTGACCCCTCAGGCAGAGGTTGCTGGGTACCCGGTTCAGTTGTCGATGTTAGACATTCATACAGTCGGCGCGGGCGGTGGAAGTATAGCCTGGTTAGACAAAGGAGGTATGTTGCAGGTTGGCCCACATTCTGCTGGTGCTAGGCCTGGGCCAGCTTGTTATGGGTTAGGGGGATTAGAGCCGACGATTACCGATGCTGCCCTGATCATGGGTTTACTCGACGCTCCTAATTTTCTAGCTGGACGCATGACGCTCGATTTTGATCAAGCGTTTCAGGCCATTGAAACAAAGATTGCCCAGCCATTAGGGTTATCTGTCCCGGAAGCTGCTTATGCCATTTACCAGGTGGCCCTTTCCTTGATGGTGGATGCCGTCTACCTGATGACAATAAAAAAAGGTTATGATCCTCGCTCCTTTGCTTTGGCAGCAGTTGGAGGTGCCCTGCCCTTGTTTGCGACGGCTCTGGCAGCAGGGGTGGGAATACGTCAGGTCGTGGTTCCCGTCCTGGCTCCGGTTTTTTGTGCCCAAGGATTGCACCATGCTCCGTTTCAGATGGAGGTGTTGTGCAGTGTCTTCGAAGCCTTAGGTGAAAGACCAAGCCCAAATTGGCAACAGTCGATCATAGAACTTAGAGACCAAGCGGATCAAGAATTGTCTCGTCTGGGTGTTAGTCCGGACCAGCGCAGGTATGTTTGGTCAGCAGATATAAAGTACCCTGATCAACATCATGAAATCAACATAGAAATGCCTTGCAGCATATCAGATCAAGCAGTTTGGCAACAGTTAGGGGTTGCATTTCACGAGATACATCAAAAACTTTATGGTTATAGCCAGCCGGAGAAGTCCTTAGAACTGGTTAATTTACGGCTGTTAGCCCAGGAAAAGAAAAAAATTGCGCCGCGCGAGATAAACTCAAGTGTGGTCGTGAAAACAACTAAGTATGAACTGTGCTCAGTCTATCTGCATGGAGCATTTCAAGACATCAAGAGTTATCAATGGCAAGATTTAGACGCAGGAATGCATTTAATTGGTCCTGCTTTAATAAAAAAAGACTTTACCAGCATCTTATTAGAAGAAAACTGTGAAGCCGACCTTGACCAGGTTGGAAACTTGTTAATTAAGATTGGAAAGGATGGGCTCTAAATGAATGCCACAGTGGATGAGGTTATCGAGCGCGCAGTGATTGCCAATCGCTTGGATACGATCACCAAAGAAATGGGCTATGCCTTAGAACGTTCATCCAGATCTCCGATTTTCGCCGAGGCCTGTGATTTTGCCTGTGGAATCTGCAATGGGGAAGGGGATCTAGTCTCTCAAATCAATGGAATCCCCATTTTAGCCGCTGCAGGGACCTTTAGCGTTAAGGAAATTATCAAGAAATACCAAGGGCAGATCCAAGCAGGGGATGTCTTTATCCTGAATGATCCTTATCAGGGAGGAAATCATCTCCCTGACATAGGAATAATTACCCCTTTGCTAGTCGATGGAGAGGTGCTCTTTTATTGTGTGAGTCGGGCTCATCACGGAGATATCGGAGGGTCCGTTGCTGGCAGTTATAATGCCAAAGCAACGGAAATTTTTCAGGAAGGCTTACGGATTCCACCTGTCAAACTAGTAAGTGGGGGACAGCTCATCAATGAAGTGATGGACTTGATCATTCGCAATGTCCGAAATCCGCAAATGCTCCAGAATGACTTGTGGTCGCAAATAGGAGCGAACAACATCGGGATTGCTCGCTTACAGGAGCTTCTACAGCGTTATTCCTCGGTACGCATCAAAGAAACGGTGGAAAACCTCTTGGATCATGCGGAGAAACTCACCCGCCTCGCCATTAAAGAAATACCAGATGGTGAATACATTGGGGAAGAATGGGTCGATGATGATGGCTTTCAAACTAATCCCATCAAACTGAAAGTCACGGTTAAAGTCAGTGATGAAGAGATGACGCTCGATTTTTCCGGCACAGACCCGCAGGTCAAAGGCTTCGTCAATTCTGCCATCGTGACCAGTACGACTGCTGCCTGGATTGGCGCTCTTTGGGCGTTAGGAGCACACATTCCTCGTAACAGCGGAGCTTTTCGAGCAATCAAGGTGGATTTACCTAAGGGTTGCTTACTTAATCCTGAAGATCCTGCACCGGTGACTTTGAGTACGCTGACGCCAGCTAGTGAAATTATTAGCGCCATCTTCCAGGCCTTAGATCCTGTCACAAATGGGCGATTGCCTGCTGGTTTTGGGCGTTACTGTGGACCGTCCTTTTATGGCATAGATCCCCGGAATCAAGAATTTTATGTCGGTTTCGCTTTTTGCGCGTTGGGGTCCGGTGGGGGAATAGCGGGCCGAGATGGTTATCCCTATATGGCGCCGCTATCGAACTATGGAGGAGTTCGCGCACCCAATATTGAAGCCAATGAAATCCAATACCCTCATTTAACGCTCTGTCACGAAATGGAAATGGATACCGCTGGGTCAGGGATGTGGCGTGGAGGACCGGGTATTCGGTATAGTCTTGAGTTTTATGGTGATCCTACGAATATTGTCATGTTTGGTGACGGAATGAAAATTCCACCCTTCGGCTCTTCTTCTGGTAGACCTGGTAGTTTGAATCGCGCAGAATTGACAACAGAAGATGGACAAACTCTTTGCCTAGCCAGCAAAGAAAGTTCTCGATCGTTGTCTAAAGGGACAGTACTCACCGTTGTTTCATCAGGTGGTGGTGGATGGGGAGATCCCCATCAGAGAGACCCCGAGAAGGTACGGCAAGATGTTCGCGATGGATATATCTCCATCGATAAAGCCAGACAAGATTATGGAGTAGTCTTTGGGGCGGAGGGCTAATATCAGTAAGTTAGCACGAGTGAAATAGAGCGTATGGTCTTAGCCTTGGGCATTTAGGAGAAGTTATATTACCTAACTCCAATAAAAACACACTCATTCCAATCGAATGAGTGTGTTTAGCGTCAAAATGGTAGTTCTCGGTGTTAGTGGGATATAAGAAATTGTATATTCGCGCTGGCGTTCATGGTTCATTGAGGGTGCGCATTTATGTAAAGAAAACTTGGCTGGCGCCCGAAGACACTGTCTTCACACGTATTTGTCATTCTGTCAGCCGCAGGCGCAGGTGGCCGCCTAGTTGCACTTATGCTTCCAGAAAGTATACAACGGAAGTCATACTTTCTGATTAGTATAAAGAAAACTTGGCTGGCGCCGAGCCGCAGGCGCAGGCGGCCGCCTAGTTGCACTTATGCTTCCAGAAAGTATACAACGGAAGTTATACTTTCTGATTAGTATAAAGAAAACTTGGCTGGCGTCAAGCCGCAGGCGCAGGCGGCCGCCTAGTTGCCCTTATGCTTCCAGAAAGTATACAACCGAAGTTATACTTTCTGATTAGCATAAAAAGAAACAGCGCTCAGCAGGGTTTAGAAGAATGATGTAGAATTAAGCATTGGTAGACTTTGCAATAGAAAAATTTTGCTTGGCTTGCCCAAAGAAATGTCCACCAAGCTTGCTGATAAACATAATCGGCCTAAAGAGTATTTAGTAATTGGATCAAGAAAAGTTGCCGGAAGCTGGGGAGAGCGTAGGACGAGACTTTCTAACCTAGTAATCGGTGTCTCTGAATTAACGAATGAAAAATTTGATGTGATCGTTGTCATCGTAAAATCGTTAACAACGGATGAGAATAGACTTCGATAATTTTTTCATCAAAATTCGTTTAAATGGGACACTTTTGTTATTTAAAAGTACGTTTATACTTGTGCTCCTTTGACATGTTTAGCTTCTTAGATGTGAGATAATTTTCCAGGTAATCTTTTTAAAGGAGTGGAGTATAAGATGAGCAAAAGGCTAATTGCATTAATTGTAATCTCATGTAGCTGCATTGTAGGAACACCAGCGGTTGCTGCTGCTAATGATCAAAGTGCGACGACTAACTCACCCCAAATTATTAGCACTACTAGGCTTTCCGGACAGACAAAATATGAGACTGCTAAAGTAATCTCTGAGTATTATGGCAACGGGAAAGTTAAAAACGTAATCCTTTCAACAGGAAACGGATTTGCAGATGCTTTATCTGCCAGTGTCTTTGCCCATGAAAAAGAAGCCCCTATACTACTTGTGAATTCTTCTGTTGATAGCTCTAAGGATGCATTGGATTATGTCATTCAACATCTTGATTCAACGGGAACTGTTTATATCATTGGCGGTACTGGAATAATAGGCACGGAATTTGAGACTAAACTTAATGACCTTGGAATCGAAAAAGTTGTGAGGATTGCTGGTATGGACAGTTATGACACATCATATCAGATAGCCAGTTCCCTGAATGATATTACGGTTCCCACAGTGGTGATATCTTCTGGAGAACAATATCCTGATGCCATAAGTATTTCAAGTTTTGCTGCTAATAAGGGCTGGCCGATTCTATTATCGCCTTTTGATGCACTCCCACAAGAAATGAAAAACTATTTATTGGAAAAACAGCCTTCAAAAGTCTACATAACCGGGGGAGCAGGAGTGATCTCAGAAAGCGTAAAATCTGAAATTAGCAATTTGTTACCACAGGCAAATGTCGAGCGGTTGATGGGACAATCTCGGTTTGATACGAATGTTAGCATTGCTGAAACCTTTGCACCCAATCCATCAACGGTGTATTTAGCCACAGGCTACGGTTTTGCTGATGCTTTGGCAGGTAGTGTTGTGGCAGCTAAAAATGGAGATCCCATTATATTAATAGATCCTTCCGAGTCGACATTGCCAAAATCAGTTGCCAGTTACTTTGGGAAACTTTACGCAAACCGTTTAAGTGTTAACCTAGTTTCTTTAGGAGGCCGTGGAATTGTATCCGATGAGATATTAAAAAGTTCAAGTGACTTAATTTCGGGAACAGTGAATGAAACTAGTATTCATTCTATAGCCGATATAGCTGCAACGGTCATTCAAAATGAAGTTTATTCGTTGCCTACGGTTGTTCAAGCTAAGCTTTACAACAGTGATACGATTGATATGCCTGTTCGGTGGCTCCCAACGACTGTCAATACCAGTAGCATAGGGTTAAGTGTTTATGATGGAGTTGTTGATGGATATAGTAAAATAATTAAACTTAATCTTACTGTCAAAGAACCACTACCAATACTAATCGGTCAATACTCTACTGAGTTTGACTCAACCCTAGTCAATCGCACGGAAAACGTTCACCTTGCAGCCATGGCTCTCGATGGGAAGCTCTTAGCACCTGGAGAGCGGTTCTCCTTCAATGACAGTGTCGGAGAACGAACGAATGAAGCTGGTTATAAAGAGGCGCTAATTATCGAAGGCAACACCTTTACCCCAGGACTTGGTGGAGGAGTATGTCAAGTTTCATCCACGCTTTATAATGCCGTAATGCTTGCTAAGTTAGAAATTATCGAAAGACATCCTCACTCCCTGCCCGTAAGTTATGTTCCTTCCGGTCAGGATGCAACAGTAGCTTATCCTGTCCTGGACTTTAAATTTAGAAATAGTACAAACGCTTATTTCCTAATCCGTAGTTTAATAGAAGGAAATACCTTGACCATGCAACTTTTTGAAAAAAAGTAGAATCTATGAAAAAGATCGCTGCTTTAAGGATAAGCACGAATAAACGGGTGAAGGTTGAAAGATCAATTCGGGTATGATATCATCACAGCATAACATATTTTGGTAAATGCTATAGGGGGTGGATTATGGAAGATATTCTAGCTTCTACTTCTCTTTACACCTATCAAGACTACTTAAGTTGGCCTTCTAATGAACGATGGGAAATCATTGATGGTATTGCTTACAATATGGCACCTGCGCCATCATCGAATCATCAGAGAATAATTAGGGAATTTGCCACAACCTTTAATATTTTCCTAAGAGGAAAGACCTGCGAGATTTTCCCGGCGCCGTTTGATGTCCGCCTTCCTAATCAAGGTGAAGATGAACAGAGCGTAACGACCGTTGTTCAACCCGATCTTTCGCTTATCTGCAATAAGCACTTAATCGATCAACAGGGTTGCAAAGGCAGCCCTGACCTAGTCATCGAAGTTACCTCACCTTCGACAATGCAAATAGATTTGAAAATTAAGTTCCGCCGGTATGAAATGGCTGGTGTAGCAGAATATTGGATCATCCATCCAGAAGGAAAAACGGTTGTTGTCTATTCTCTAGGGTCTGATGGCAAATACGGACGACCTAATGTCTATACAGCAGAAGACCAGCTTGCAGTAAATATTCTGCCTGGCTTAATTATAGATCTGACTGATATTTTCCAAGTTATAGCTGATTAAGCCAGTAAATGGCCTACCGTGCATTTTCGCTTCGGTAGGCCATTTATTTTGGGGAATGTTTAGGAATAGTTATTAATTTAATCTAATGAAACTAATCAATGTGTTTATAGAAAGGTTGATAACTAGATGTGTGGCCGATATTCGTTTTCCAAACCCGATCTAAAACGTTTTGGTCTTGGTCAACTAGAGTTCGAGTTTGTTCCACGCTATAATATTGCTCCATCTCAACAAGTTCCTGTGGTGATCTCTCAAAATGGGTGCAAACGTTTACTAATGTTTCGGTGGGGGCTAATACCCTATTGGGCCAAAGAGATGAGTATCGGGAACAAGTTGATTAATGCCCGAGCGGAGACCTTGGAAGAAAAACCGAGTTTTTGCAAGTCTCTTGACCAAAAACGTTGCTTGGTCTTAGCCGATGGTTTCTATGAATGGAAAAGTGAAGGCCGAGTTAAGAAACCCTATAGAATTACGCTACAAGACGGTGGAACGTTTGCGTTTGCAGGTCTGTGGGATGCTTGGTTGTCACCTACAGGCCAAAGGATAGACTCTTGTACAATAATTACGACGACGCCGAATAAGTTGCTAGAGCCAATTCACAACCGAATGCCCGTAATATTGCCACAGGATGTGGAGTCTATTTGGTTGGATGAGAATATAAAGTGGAGCGGTGAAGTGCATGGAATGTTGAAGCCTTTCCCAGCCGAAAGCTTGGTTGCTTACGAGGTATCACAGTTGGTCAATTCTCCACGCAATGATGGACCTGGATGTGTGGTGCCGGTAAATAGTCTGTTTTAATATTATTCAGTCACCCAGTTTGGCTTGGGTCCTCTTAAATAGGACATTACTGCTGCAGTCAAGCTAAATGCAAAGGAAATAGTAAACGCCATTCTTAAACCTGAAACAAATTCATTAATTGCAATTCCCTGAGAACCAACCTGAGTACCCAAAAATAGTGCCTGCATGGCGTCGGAAGAGATACTCGACGAAATGATGGCCATAGAAAGTGCAATACTTAGCACGTTACCAGCATTACTCATCATGGTGTTTACCCCTGCTGCGATCCCTCTTTTGTCAGGTGGGACAGAATTCATTATGGCGCTTGTATTGGGTGAAAAAAACATCCCGGAACCAAAGCCCATGACGAGCATCCATAGAATCAATACGATAGTGGATGTCGTTGCGGTGATCATCATAAGCCCGCCAAGACCTACTGCTGTGATCAACAGTCCGACCGAGCTCAAAACCCTTGCACCATATCGGTCAGATAACCCACCGCTGAACGGAGAAACAATCATCATGGAGATTGCAAAGGGAGATAACAAAAGTCCCGCGATGAGAGGATCCATACCCTTTATGCCTTGAAAATAAAAAATCAGTAAGAAGGTTACTGCGCCTCTAGCCAAACCATTTAAGAAATTACTTATATAGGCAAAAGCGATGACTCTTGTTTTAAATAACCTCAAGTCGAGCATTGGCTGGTCAGTATTATTTTCAATTCTTACGAATACCACCAATAAAATCATGGAAATCAGAAATAATGTGAGGACGTAGAGATTTGTCCAGCCCATAAATGCGCCTAAAGACAGAGCGATTAAAAGTGTAAGTACCCCTACTGAGAAGGTTAAGGTACCCTTAAAGTCAAACGTCTGTTTTATCGTTGTCTTATTGATTTCTTTAAGTTGAGCGAATGACCATAAGGTGCCGATGATTCCTATGGGGATGTTAATGTAAAATATGCTTCTCCAGCCAAAGCTCATTAGAAAGCCGCCAAGAATCGGACCAATGATAAAGGCAATGCTTATCACCATGATGTTGAGGCCTAATGCTTTACCCAGTTCTTCCTTTGGAAATGCGTCAGCAACTATGGCGGTACTGTTGGCTACAATCAAAGCACCACCAACCGCCTGCATCAATCTAAAGATTAATAGTTGTGTGCCGGACTGTGATAATCCACAGAAAAGGGAAGCAAGTGTAAATAGGGCAAAACCGCTGACATAAAGCTTCTTTCTGCCATACATATCTCCCATTCGGCCAATTGACGGCACAAGGATTGTCATGACTAACATATAGCCCATGATCGTCCAGGTAATGATGTTCATACTGGCATGTAAATCTTTCATGATAATAGGCAGCGCGACGATAAGGGTACTTCCACTGAGAACAGAAAAAAGTGCACCAAGGGTTGTGCACGAAAGGGCTATCCATTTGTAGTCAATCGTTTTCATTAATTATTGTACCTCCATAAATTGCTGCATCGTCTATGCTGAAATTCTTGAACTGAAGATTTGCTTTACTCGTGGTGGTCAGTCTCCCCAAAAGTCATTAAATTAGTCCTGATTTTAAGCAAGGTTTTAGTAATTGACGCTTGCTCTTCTTCACTAATGCCTTGCATGATATCATACTCGAATTTGTCAACAATTTGTCGGCAGGTAGTATAAACATCTTCTCCCAACTCAGTCAACTGTATTCTTCTTTCCCGCTTATCTGTTACGGGTATTCTCTTGATGAGGGCAGATTTCTCCAAGCGATCCACAGTACGAGTGACCGCCGATTTTTCTACATTCAGATAAGTGGCAATGCCTACAAGCGTTGATGACCCAAAGTTTTTTAAATAATAGACAATCATCCACTGTGAATGATGAAGGCCATAGGCGGCGATTTGTTCATTTAGCTTATTGACCAAGATTCTGGACATTTGTAGATTTTGATGAAAGAACTCACGATAACTCAACTGGGTTATTCCTCCTTAAAATTAGTTGACTAGGCAATCATATACTAATCTAGCTAAAAAAGCTACTAGGATTGGGCAGCAAAATGTGGAAAGAAGCCTAAGCTGCTTTGATTTCATCCTGAAACAATGGATCTAAGTATCATTGTTCGTCCCCGAAAGCATCTTGTCAAGAGCGCATCTTCCCTGGTTGCCAAGGTATTGGGAAGATGTTCTTGATCACTGACCCTTAGTAAAACAGAGAGACCTCTTATGGAAGGTAAGAGAGTCTCTCTGTTTTACTATACCTCGGAAAGTTTAAACATAATGGTACATTTGTTGAGAGCAAAGGGGACCTTAAAATTTCCTGAAGTTATTGCAAGATTAGCAAGATTAGTTAGGTTAATTAACTCATGCTGGGCATAGCATATATAGACAGCGGGAGTGCCGGGGTGTATAAACCAAGAAGTATGCGACTCTTGCCGTGAGGTTACTCATTATTGACGCAGATATTATGACAAATTTAAACCACAAGAAAGGATGTAGTAATATGAGAAAAAAAGGATTGTTAATGTTTGTCACCGTCGTTTTCTTGATAAGGTCTTGTTGGTGTCCAGTAACGGTCTCAGCTGAGGCGGCGACCATTAGTGTCCAAGGTTCTCATAGTACAGTGCCACTATCAGCAATTGCTAAGTTGTTTGCCAATCCTATCACTACCATAGCTGCTGTGGTATTAGTAATATTAATTGTTCTTATTGTACTTATTGTGATATCCTCCAGTCGCAAAAAGAAAAATGTCCTCTCAGTGGAATCACCCCTGGACCCAAATCAATTGAGCATGAGCCGAAATTGGTCAAATCCAATATTAGCTGGAGTTAGTGGACATTTTGCCGGAAATAACATGATTATTAGTGGAGTTATGATCATCGGCAGAGACTCGGGGCAATGTCAAGTGGTTTTTCCGGCCAGCACAACGGATATAAGTCGGCGTCATTGTTCGATCTCCTTTGACCTTGCCACGCAAAGTTTCGTCTTGGAAGACTTGAATTCTTCCAACGGAACATACCTTTCCAATGGGCAGTGTCTTATCCCAGGACAACCACATTATCTTAAGAATGTTGAGAGATTTTACCTCGGTGTTCCAAGTAATATGTTTGAAGTGAGAATATAGGCGAATCGAGATTTTGGGTTGGATAATTCTACGGCGCTTATAACCGCTGGCATACCTTCGCACCAGCGGTTTGGCGCTGTCCATAGTTCGCTTATTACTGGAAGTCTTGCAAATGGTTTAATAGTTCTTTATGAATTCGGGTTAGAACCCGAATATCTTCCTCTGGTAGTCTTTCTAGCGCAAAGATAATTGCTCTCTAAGACAGCGCGTTCTGGGAAGACCTTATGGATATTTGCTGTGCCCATTAGATAGCTTTATAATAAGGCTAAACATAAAACGTGGGTTGGTTGCAAAGTAACATACAAGAGGTAAAGAGAGTAACCACCCAGGGTAGAAGGACAGGTACGGTTCATGGAAAGTAATCTATCACGACTGGGATATTTAATGGGGTTGTTGGAGATCTCGGGAAGAGAACTTGCTAGTGAACTTGCGATTGATATCACCAATATTAGCAAGTGGAAAAACAATCAGAGGAAGCTTACCTACAAATCTAAATACTCCCGCCAAATTGCTGAGTATTTTTTAAAAAGTCCGTTACGGAATAAACGTACCAAAATCATTGAACTTCTCAAGCTAGCTATGCCGGATTTAAATACCGACAGTTCCCAGCATCTCATCGAAGCCTTGCGTATCTGGCTCACAGAACAAGAAACTGGCGAAGCCAATCTTCTAAAACTGCAGCCTTTGCACAGCCAGAATCCGGTCAACGGATATCTAACTCAGGCAATCGTTTACTCAGGGTATCTAGGAATTGAGGAGTCTTTGGTAGAATTCTGGAAGTATACACTCCAGGTTCCGCCCGGTCAGGAAATCTTGATTGCTGATTACCGAGATATTAACTTTAACATTGAGGATCAGGCCAGAATTGAGCGCATCATGAAGTTATTTATTAACGCTGCCCAATATGGACATACCATTAAAATCATTGACTGTGCTACGGATGAGGCAAGACCATATCTGGCCATCTTCCGTTGGTTGCCAATGTATCTGTCTGAGAATGTAGAGGTCTGGCGTTTCCCTGATTACTATAAAAGAGAAACCAGAATGAGCACATTTGTTCTGCCCAATGAAATAGTTTTAAACAGTCTGGCCATAGACTCTTATCCAGACGAGCATCAGAATATGATTTTTCAGGACAAAGCAACCGTCGGGTTTTGGGAAAAAAGTGTTCGGGCTATCTTAAAAAAATCACAAAAAATGATCGAGACCATCAGTACCGTCGATGTTTTAAACATGGCTGAAATTCTAGATCTTTATTTAAAATCTAGACAGCTAACCTACATGTTAAATCCGGTTCCGACATTTCGAAATATGAGTGTGGAATTATTGGCTACTATTCTCAGAGACAATCAGGTCGAGGAAGAAATAATAAATATCTGCATCGAAGCTAATTTGAAAATACGAGCTATCCGGGAGCGTTGTCAATACCGCCAGATCTATGATTTAGATGCCATTGAGGCGGCGGTTCATAAGGAGCGTCTGATTGATTATGATTTATCCGCCATCTGTGGCAAAGAAATACTAGTCTCCAAAAACCACTTAAGCAGGCATCTGGAACACCTGCTTAACATCGAACACACGGAGGATTATTCGATTACCTTGACCTCGTTTACGTCACTTGGTCTGATAACAACCCAGATCAGCATGATTGTGCAGGATGACAGCCTCGTTGTCGCCTGGAATCCGGAAAAATATTCCCGCCGGATGTATTGCCGCGAAATTGTTGTAGTGAATGGTTTTTACACGTATTTGGATGAATTATGGAAAGCGATACCTCCTGTTTGCAAGAATAAAGAATGGACGGATAAACAATTTCAAAGGTTAATCCAAATGCTTTGATTGATTTCGTTGGCGAAGGAAGGAAGATAAAATATTGGCAAAATATTGGCATTAATATATGTAAAAAAAGTTATTGACATAATGTTGGCGGTACATTATGATAATATCAATCAATCCCAAATAACAAAGGCGTTATTTGATTCGATTCCGGTCGATTCAGATAACGCCTTTGTTATTTTGTAAAGGAGGTAAGTTCTGAAGATTAAATGAAATGAAAGGTGCGTCTTCTTCAACGTTTGACCGTGAACGCTTTAATCACCGAATAACAAGGACTTTTTTGAATGATTGAATGATTTTCCGGGTGGCGTCCTTGTTAAAAATTCTATCGAGGGAGGAATATGAGATGAGCTGCACAAAGAAATTAGGTTTATTTAGTGCTACCTCAACATGCATCGGTCTGATTGTCGCCACAAGCTGTCTCGTATCGTTAGGAACGGGAGTAGGTTTAGCTGGTTCAGGTTTTGTCTTGCCTTTAGCAATCGCAGTTATCTTAAATATGTTTGTCGCTTTTTCTTTTGCGGAACTTCATTCCCTGATGCCCAATGTCGAGGGCGGTCTTGGTCAGTATACTGCAGCAGCGCTCGGGCCAGTTCCATCCATCATATCAAACATATCCGCCTATGTACTCTGTATGGCTTTCGCAGCCAGCGCCGAGGCCGCCATGTTTGGCATCGTGTTCACCGATACCTTTGCTCCCGGCTTGAGCCCGGCGTTAGCAAGCGTAGTCTTAACAATCCTTTTGATGATTACGAATATCCGCGGGATCAATATGTTTGCCAAGATTCAAAATCTATCCGTCGTGCTGCTTATTGGTTCCCTGGTCGTGATGGGATTCATTAGCTTTTTCGATTTAGGGACAGGTGAAGTAGTTACCGTTGCCACCCAAACAACACCTGCCATCACCGATGTAGTTGGGCTTGCCGGTCTTTCAGCCTTAGCGTTTTGGTTGTTTATCGGTATCGAATTCGTTATTCCTATTTCCAATGACTTAAAGAACCCGAAAAGGGATGTATTGCTCGCTATGGTCATCGGTTTAGTTATCTTGTTCGTGGTCCAAATGTTTCTCGGCTTAGGCATGACCCACTATGTGGTACTCGACAAGCTTGCCGGCGCACCCATGCCGCATATGCTCTTTGCTGAAAATCTTATGGGCACTACCGGAAAGTACTGGATGGGATTTGTGACAATTTTCGCTGTTGTCAGCACCTTGAATACCGTCTTGGCTAGCTGTACGAGAATCATGGCCGGAATGGCCCAAGGAGGCATGCTGCCTAAAGTTTTTGCTGTTGAAAACAAGCGAAATGTTCCCTGCGCCGGTATCATCCTGCTCAGCGGCATTATCATAACAACTGTATCATCAGGACTGGGCACATCCAGTGATTTAATAACCGTTATTTTAACTGGTTCTTGTTTCTGGCTGGTTTCCTACATCATCACCCATATCAATGTACTGGTTCTGCGCAAAAGATACCCGACCATGGAAAGAAACAGAAAACTGATGCTGATGGGTATACCTCAAGTAGTTGGCATTTTTGGCTGTCTATACATGATCGCCAATATCAGTTCGGACCCAGTTGCTAAGAGGCTTATTTATGAGATATTCGGTGTTTCCCTCGCAGTATTGATTGCCTATTCCGTTGTCTGGGTCAAGATCGTGATGAAGAAAGGTATTTTCGAAGCGGTGCCAATCGAGGAGGTGCTTCAGGGTGGGCCGGTCGCCGAAGAATCTCTGGAATCCGTTAAAGCCTACTAAAATGGCAGTGAAAATTAAAGTATAAGGAGATGATTTTATGGCTTTGGATAGTTTAACCGGCGGTGAAATGCATACGCACGAAGACATTAAACGACTGATTAAAGAACACGATATCGAAATGATTCGCCTGGAATATACAGATATCTTGGGTATTAACCGCGGGAAGCTCATGCCGGTGGAAATGATTGATGAGGTCTTTGAAAATGGGATCAGCTTTGGCGCAGGCAGTCTATGTATGGGTTTCGATAACAGTGTTTCCTTAAGCAAAGGATTTTTAGAAACCATTGATGATATGAAAGTTGTCGCCGATCTGTCTACCTTTGTGGTTTTGCCACACGAAGAAAAAACAGCGTTGCTGCTGGGAGATATGTACTATCACGGTCAACCAATGCAACAGTCGCCGAGGGCATTTTTAAAACGCATTATCCAGGAATATCACAAGTTGGGTCTGGACCCCATTGCAGCCAGCGAACTGGAATTCTTCGTCTACAAGAAACGGACAGACGGTGGTATTGAGCCATACACAAACCAACCGGCTAATTGCTATACGAGCAATAAACGCAGTGATCCGCTTGATTTCCTTTCGAAACTGACCAAAACGTTTAAAAAGATGGACTTTAATGTTCTCTATATGAACCATGAATATTTTCCCAGTCAGTTCGAGTACAACTGGTCGCACGCCAAAGCTCTTCGGTGCGCGGATGAAACGACATTATTCAAGGGCATTAGTAAAGATATAGCTGAATTAAATAATATGATGGTTACCTTTATGGGAAAACCTAAGACTGCCGATGGCGGCAGTGGATGCCATTTTCACATCTCGCTCAATGATTTGGAAACTGGGAAAAACGTGTTTGGTGATACCAGCCAAGACGATGGTATCGCTAAGATCATGAAATACTTTATCGGCGGCATCTGTAAACATGCCCTGCCGCTCACGGCTTTCCTGGCGCCGACCGTCAATTGCTACAAACGCTATCAGCCGGATTCCTTTGCCCCGATTTATATCGGCTGGGGGTATGATAACCGAACTACCTATATCCGGATACCGCAGGAACGAGGCAAATCCACACGAGTGGAAGTACGTGCTGCAAGCGCGGCAACTAATCCCTACCTTGCTTTAGGAGGAATGCTTGCAGCTGGTCTGGACGGAATTCAGAATAAAATTGAACCACCGGAAGTGATCACGACCGATGTTTACCATGATGAAACACGACAACAGGAGGTCGTTCCCCGGAGTTTGTTTAAAGCTTTGACATTATTAGAACAGGATCAGTGGTTGTGCGAATGTATTAGTCAAGAATTGATCGATATATTTGTCAATCTGAAAACCAGAGAAGTTGACAACTTTGCGAGATTTGTCACTGATTGGGAATGGGACACCTACTCCTATCATGTCTAGTTACTTTTTCCACAACCGGGGAGTTTAACAGAGGAGGAATCAAGATGTGCGGTATCGCCGGAGTTATCTCCAAAAATAAAATGGATATATCCTCAGGTTTGATCTCGATGTTGAATCTGATTCAGCATCGGGGTTCCGACGCCAGCGGCATTGCCGTATACGGTCTGGATGACAATATTACCTTGAGAACGACTATGAAGAGCAAAGACCTTGCCTTAACATTAATGGAAACTATTGCAAACTATGCTACTGTTTTAGGTGAGCAAATCAGCGACTGGAGTCGAAACCTTATTTTTTCTGAAATGCGTCTGGAAATTTCAGCAGAAAATATCCCTAAACTTCATGAAGCGATCAATAAAGTGCCTGGTCTGACTGTCCATTCGATTGGCAAAGGGATGAAGGTTTATAAAGAAGGCGGCTTGATCGGCAATCTGATCAGAAACAATAGCATTGATTGCGGTTTTGCAACCCATGGTATCGGACACGTTCGTATGGCCACTGAGAGCGCCGAGGATATTAATGCAGCCCATCCCTTCGTTTCCCCGTTTTATCCTGAAATCGCCATCGTTCACAACGGACAGTTTACCAACTATTTTAATATGCGCCGTTTTCTTGAAGCAAAAGGAGCAACTTTCAAGACAATGAATGATTCGGAAGCAGCTAGCCACCTAATCGCTTATGCGATGCGTGAAAATGGTGGAGATCTGAAAGCCGCCTTGGACTATGCCCTGGAAGTTATGGATGGTGTGTTTTGCATCATTGCCGCCACTTCAACTCAATTGGGCTTTGTCAAAGATAAACTCGGCATTAAACCCATGCTCCTCTTCGAGACTGATAATTTGGTCATGTTTGGTTCGGAACAAATTGAATTCACCGCTATCGCCGACGACGTCTTCGCTGACGAAATGGACCCTGGGGAGGTAAGAGTATGGAATGTTTAGATGCAGCTTTATATAAATCTCCTGAGCTTAACAAGACGATCAAAGCCAAAATGGCAGATGGCTTTCGGGATATCGTGATTCATAATTCGAATTCCATGCATAACATGTGCGTGGGGCTTACCGGCCAAGGCAACATCACTATCGAAGACAGCACGGGCTTATATACGGCCAGCTTTCTGGAAGGGCCGCGCATTGTGGTGGAAGGCAATGTCGGCTGGTACGCCGGCGATGATATGATGAGCGGCGAGCTGATCATTAAAAAAAATACCGGCTGCAATGTCGGCGCCTATATCAACGGCGGTGCCATTGTTATCTACGGCAGTACTGGCAGTCGGGTCGGCTATGGGATGAAGGGTGGAACCATTATAGTCTGCGGCAATGCCGGGCGTTGGGCCGCGCAAATGTCCATGGGCGGTAATTTGATTATTCTGGGTGATTTGGGACGACAGGCTGGAGAGTCCATGTATAAAGGAGCTGTTTTTACCCGGGACACCGACGCAATCAATAAAATAGGCGGCAATGTTTACTTAGACGAGATCACCCCAGAAGAAAGGATCATGCTCACTGAGTTATTCGACCGCTATGAGATCTCCGCTGATCCTTCCGAATTTAAAGTCATTCGACCTGCCACATCAGGGCGTCATAACTACGTACTATTTAAACCAGTCTTAATACCTGAAGCAGCAAAAAAACTCGCGTTAAGAGGTGAATCCCATGAGTGACGAAACCAAACTGAAAGAACCGACAGACTCAACAAAGGGTTTGTGGCATAAAGATACATTGGCTGAAATCGACTACAAAGCCAGTGCCGGCAAACACAGAATCCGCGGTTGCGCCACTCCCAGAAAAATGCCCAATTTTGATGATTTAATGATCTTACCCGGGCAATTGACCCGCATGACGATTGATACCTATCGGGAAGACTGTGAGACCAGAACGGTGCTTGGCAAACGCTTCGCCACAAAACCACTAGTGATTGAAACTCCAGTGATGATTGGCGGCATGTCTTATGGTGCGCTGAGTAAAGAGGCCAAGATTGCCTTAGCCAAAGCAACTTCTATCGTCGGGACAGTGATCAGCAATGGCGAAGGGGGGATACTCCCTGAAGAACTTGAAAATTCATACCGGCAATCGATTCAGGTTCTGCCCTCGCGTATGGGATTTACCAAGAGAAACCTTGAAGTGGCTGATATGCTGGAATTTGTCTGTGGAATTGGCGCGAAGCCGGGACTTTCAGGGCATCTGATGGGCAGCAAGATCAGTGCAGAAGTTGCCGAAATGAGACAGCTTCCCATCGGCATTGATCTGCACAGTCATCCCCGCAGCGGCGACTTCTTTGGTGCCGACGACATGGTCATTAAAATGGAACAAATGAGAGAACTTACGAATTGGGAAGTCCCAATTTTCGTCAAACTAGCGGCAGGTCGTGTCCGTGAGGACATTAAAATTGCGGTAAAGCTCGGTGTCGACGGAATCATTCTCGATGGCTGCCAAGGGGGAACCGGTGCAGCTCCGGTCATGGCCGCCGATCACCTGGGGATTCCTACGATGCCAGCCCTGGTTCAGGCAGTTAGGACTTTGGAAGAAATGGGTGTCAAGGACGAAGTCAGCCTGATCGTTTCCGGCGGTATCAGAGATGGCGCCGATTTGGCCAAAGCTCTGGCCATCGGAGCTGATGCGGTTGCCATCGGAACTGCGGCTTTAATCGCCATGGGTTGCCGAGTCTGTATGCGCTGTCATACGGGTAACTGCAGTTTTGGAATTGGCACCCAGAATTCTGAGCAAAGAAAGAACCTGGATATTGATGAAGCCGCCGAACGCGTCGCCAATTATATTCAAGCGATGACGGCAGAAGCTGTACTGCTTGCCAAAGCGGCAGGCAAATCCAAGCTGAAGAACATGGAAAGAGAAGACTTGCGCGCCTTGACCCTAGAAATAGCAGCCATGACCGGCATTCCACTGGTCGGTAGCGATCTGGTGATTGGCGAAGGCTTCGGCTTTACGGCCAACAACAAAATTTAGCTGGAGTGGTGAAGATGAGAATAAAAGAACACCCTATTCTTCATGCCTTTGCTAAAGGTGTGAGCGTTCCCTTTTTCTTAGACGGCAAAATCCTGGAGGGCTGTGAAGGTGAACCTATCGCTGCAGCGCTGCGGGCTGTAGGGGTGATGACTCATCGTCATACGTCACGTTTTGATCAGCCGCGCGGCATCTTTTGCGCCATTGGACGATGTACGGACTGTGTGATGGTGGTGGATGGAAAACCCAATGTTCGAACCTGCATCACGCCCTTGTCCGCCGGAATGAAGATCCAAACGCAATATGGCGTCAGTGCAAAAGAGGTGTAGGTATTATGAAAAGGTATGAACTCATCGTCATTGGAGCAGGACCGGCCGGGCTGTCCGCTGCCATCGAAGCAGCTTCCTGGGGAATGAAAGTTATTGTGTTTGATGAAAATGCCTTGCCGGGGGGGCAGCTTTTTAAGCAGATTCATAAATTCTTCGGCTCGAAAAAACATCATGCCAAAATTAGGGGTTTCCGAATTGGGGAAACCTTGCTTAAGGAAGCCGAAGAAAGCGGAGTCGAGGTCAGGCTCAAGGCTACGGTCATGGGAATCTTCGCTAACAAGGAAATTACGGTTATGAATGGAGATCATATAGAACACTTTAAGGGCGACAATATTATTGTCGCCACCGGAGCCTCAGAAAATATGATTACCTTTCCTGGTTGGACTATGCCCGGGGTTATCGGAGCCGGAGCAGCCCAGACACTCATGAATTTGCATGGTATTAAGCCGGGCAACAAAGTATTAATGGTGGGTTCAGGGAATGTTGGATTGGTGGTCAGTTTTCAACTCCAGCAAGCAGGCTGTAAGGTTGTCGCTATCATTGACGCATCACCGAAAATTGGCGGTTATGGTGTTCACGCCGCCAAAGTGGCTCGTACTGGGATCCCTTTCTATTTATCCCATACCATTGTTCGAACCGCAGGCGAAGACTGCGTATCCGGGGCGATTATTGCAGAAGTCGACAGTCATTGGCAAGTAATTGAAGGCACACAAAAAGAACTGGAGGTAGATACCATTTGTCTGGCTGTAGGACTATCCCCAATGTCCCAATTGGCTCGTCTGACCGGATGTGACATGTTTGACGCAGTCGAGAAAGGCGGTCTGGTTCCTCGCTGCAACGAATATGGAGAAACCTCGATCCCTGGACTTTTTTGCGCAGGTGATGTAGCTGGTATCGAAGAAGCTAGCTCGGCGATGATCCAGGGACGTATCTCTGGCTTAGCTGTGGCCAAGCGCTCGGGCTACATCTTGGCTAATGAGTTTCTAATGAGGTTTGTTTCTTTTCAGGAATCCCTTTCCCAGTTGCGCGGGGGTATGTTTGGCATTGAGAAAAAAGGGTGCGTGGTGACTCAGACAGACGAAGGCCTGCCGCTTTCCCGCACCTTGCTGCAAAAGGGGTATATCGCTGAAGCGGAAATCGAGTTATTCTCTGGTTCGAAGAAATGCAAAGCTAAGGGTGTTCACCCTGTGATCGAATGTACGCAAAATATCCCCTGCAATCCTTGTCAGGATGCTTGCCGGCAAGGGTGTATCATCGTTGGAGATCAAATTACCAGCTTACCCATCGTAACGGATACGGAAAAATGCAGTGGGTGTGGGATGTGCATTATTTCCTGCCCCGGTCAGGCAATTTTTCTTGTCGACGATGACTATACCGAGGATAGCTCAGCCATTTCCTTTCCCTATGAATTTTTGCCGCTACCCAAGGCAGGAGATATGGGAATGGCCTTGGACAGAAGCGGTCAAGAAATTTGTCCGGCGGAAATTGTAAAGGTTCGAACCGGCAAGGGAATGGATGAAACGGCTATAGTAACAATGAAGGTGCCGTCAGAGTTCGCTAATAAATCACGCTTTTGCGCTATCTATACAGAAAGTTGAGGGGGATCCATGAGCAAAGTTGTCGATCGTTCACGAGATTTGGGTCCGTTTATCCCCCATAACGATGATGAGCTGATTATCTGTCGTTGTGAAGAGATTACCAAAGGTGAAATAAGAAAAGCTGTGCGTGACGGGATGTACAACTTGACGGAAATAAAACGCTATTTGCGTACGGGAATGGGTTTATGTCAAGGTCAGACTTGTAGCCGGTTCGTTCGTAGCATTGTCGCTAAAGAGCTTGGTTTATCTCCCGTTGAACTAGACTTGACCTCCGCTCGCTCACCTGCCCGGCCAATTGAGATGCAAACCTATTCCAACGAAGTGTGGTGATAGCAATGAATAATCATGCGGAAGTTATAATCATTGGTGGCGGTGTCATCGGCTGTGCCACAGCTTATAACCTGGCTAAAAAAGGGGTAAAATCCATCGTTCTGGAAAAATATGAAATTGGATATGGAGGCTCAAGCCGGAATGGCGGTGGCGTTCGGCAATCAGCCAGAGATCCCCGTGAGTTGCCTCTGGCGATGTACGGTGTTGAGCATCTCTGGCCGCAACTCTCGGAGGAACTGGGAGTCGACGTAGAATATTGCCAAAAAGGAAACCTGCGCCTCGCTAAAACTGAAGCACATCTAAAAATCCTCGAAACATTAGTGGAGTCTAGCCGTTCTAGCGGTTTAGATGTAGGTATGATCGGTGGAGATGAGGCTCGAAAAATTTGTCCCTATATGTCCGACGAGGTCATAGGTGCCAGTTGGTGTCCTACGGATGGGCATGCCAATCCGATGCTGACAACACTGGCCTTTTATAAAAAAGCGCGGGAACTGGGGGTGCGTTTTATCACTGGCGAAAATGTCAGAGAAATCCGGAAGCTCAAGGGTCAGGCACGGCAGGTCATAACGGATGAAACCATCTATGAAGGAGATATCATCCTGTTGGCTGCCGGTTACGAATCCAGAGCGATCGCCAACACCGTAGGAATCGACATCCCTGTGCAGCGAATTTTGTTGGAAGCCTTGGTAACCGAAGTTCAGCCCAGAATGTTTGACCAGATGTTAGGAACGGCGGCAGCCGATTTCTATGGGCATCAAGCCAAACATGGTTCCTTTGTTTTCGGTGGTTCAACCGGACTTGAGCCCTATATTTCGGAACAGTATGCCCCCGTGACATCCAGCTTGACCGCCTCTTCCACTTGCCGGGGGATTATTAAGTATTTCCCAGTTTTGAAAGACGCCAAAATTGTGCGTACCTGGGCAGGCTGGATTGACGAGTGCGCTGATCACGTCGCCGTTATTGACCGGGTCGAGGAAGTTCCTGGTTTGGTTCTAGCCTGCGGCTTTTCCGGTCATGGCTTCGGTATCTCGCCAACTGTCGGTCTGTTACTCAGCGAATTGGTAATGAACACTGCCCCAACCCTTGATTTATCTGCTCTGAGATATAACCGGTTTAAAGCTAAAGCGTAATAAAACTTGCCTGAAATCAACAGTACATACTACTTTAACATAGGAGGGAAAAGTGGCTATGCATTCTATAAAAGAAAACAGCGTTATCGGGTGGACAAGAACCAATTATTCCTCTGGTGCTCCGCTGGAAGAGAAGGTCGGTTATAGCCGGGTGGTAAAGGTCGGACCATTTATCTATGTAGGCGGCACCACTTCAGTTCAGCCGGATGGAAGCGTTTATGGTGAAAACGATCCTTACTCCCAAACAAACTATATTTTGGAAAAACTCATCAAGCTGATCGAGAAGGCCGGTGCTAAGCGTGAGGATGTCACGAAAATTAAAATCTATGCTACCGATATGAGCATGGGAGGAGAAATCGCCAGGGCCTACTCAGAATTGTTTAAGGATGTCAAACCGTTATGCACCATGGTTGGAACAACTGCCTTAAATCGCCCGACTCAGGTTGTGGAGATCGAAATGGATGCAATCATCCTGGGATGAACTAAAAAATTACTAACCAATGGAACTAGGCTCAGGGCTTCTATCAAGGAAGCCCTTTATTGTACCTATACAGAAAGCATAAGTTTTGGGCGGCATAATTCGGGTGGTATAAGTGCAACTAGGCGGCCGCTGGCCAAGGATGGCCGAGTGTCCCTTGTAGCCAAGGATGGCGAGAAGGGACCGCCGGCGCCCGCGGCTTGGCGCCAGCCAAGTTTTCTTTATTGTATTGTACTTCCACTCTGATCGGTGAATCAATAACATAGTCGTTATTCCATCGTTGCCCCCTTTAATAGTAGTCTTTCGGAAAAACAATTATTGCCACAAGCAAAAGACAAAAGCTGTTACTTAGACTACTGGGAATCCTATATACTTTGATATGTATTCTATTTGCTTGTCTGTAAGTGAAGTGAACTCTTGGCTATCAGTGGAGGTAAATATACAAATTCCAGTGATCCAACCTAACGGATCGTAATAAAAATTGTTCTCTAATCCTAGCGAAGTTCCTTCTTCATTACATATGCAACATATATCTTCTGTCATCCGTATAATCTGAATAAAACCTCCAACTAAGTCTTGTAATTCTGGAATAGTCGCTTCAATTTCTTTCAATTGTAAAGGTTGATCGATCGGTTCTCTGATTAATACTCTCATTTCAAGTACCTCCTAAGATTTAATAA
>DATMYU010000523.1:0-3700 GCA_035560775.1 Desulfosporosinus sp. | reverse complement strand
GTTAGATAGTGTAGTGTAAGTTTATAAGAAAATTTGAAGCGAGGTAAGAATAGGTTTAAAAGTTGTTGTTTTAGCTGAAAAGGAGGAATCAGTATGGAAACAAAAGATTGGCATAAGGAAACAATTGGTCGAAAAGCGGTTGAAGCTTTTAAAAAGAATGAGTTCGATGCAGTATATTTCTCAACTGCCGAGGAGGCAGCGGCTTTTATTATGAGTCACGTCAAACCTGAAATTACAGTGGGCTTTGGTGGATCAATGACAATAAAGAATATGGGAATTCAAGATAAGGTTAAAGCTATTGGTGGCAAGGTTTTGGACCATGGTACACCAGGCATCACTCGCGAAGAAATGTTAGCTATTGCCAGAGAAGAAATGCTGAGTGACTTGTACTTATGCAGCAGTAATGCAATTACTATGGATGGTACTCTTGTAAATATAGATGGCATAGGAAATAGAGTAGGTGCAATGAGCTTTGGTCCTAAAAAAGTAATTGTAGTGGCCAGCGTTAATAAACTATGCAAAAATGAAAATGCTGCCTTTGAAAGATTAGAAGCCATTGCTGCTCCTATGAATAATAAAAGACTGGAAATTCCTAACCCATGTACAAAAAACGGTGTATGTGTTAATTGTCAAGTCCCAACTAGAATATGTAGGATATATTCTGTAATGAGAAAGAAACCAATGGCGACGGATATAACTGTAGTAATTATAGCTGAAAGCTACGGGTTCTAATCTTGGAATCACATGAATGAGCACTATCCGGTACCATAAAGGACAATTTGTCAATTAAAGCTTCATTGAATATCTGTAGTCGAAGGAGGTTACGAACGCCTTCCTCCGTCCGCTCGTTCAAACGTATCGTACATTTTTCCCGTAATCCGCTTTTCTTTATGTCATCTATATGATGCAGGCTTGCGATTCAAATCCGGTATTACAGATTGTACCGTGGTCTTGTTCCTTTAATAGCACGAAGCAGCTAGTCTCTAAAAGAGATAGCTGCTTTTCTCGATGTTTACCTATTTAGTTCATCCTCTTTCTTATCTCCGCTATTGGTGTTTCGAGATTTCGTTGGCGTTTCTGACAATCTCTACATACTTTAATAACTCTTCCAAGATAGTATTCACCAAGTCCCTTATAGACAACTTCAACAAATGACGTATAAACCGAATAAGTTGCTATCGCATCGTCAAAACGCGGCGTGGTAGAAAAACCAATGACTGAAATTCAGAGCAAGCCCACAGTCCCATAACTGATGCGGCAGTGGGTGTTTCGGTATTTCATTACTTCCTCTATCTCATTTCCTTGGTGGCTTATTATATCCTCCGTCTCTGTGAGGCTGCAATTTCTCCGGCCACGGCTTTTCTATTTGCTTAAGCTCCCAACGCATGTCGGTAACATCGTCGGCTTCCTTTTCCTTCAGTACGTCGTAGGTGAAGGCTTCTGGCCACAGCTCCTTCCAGTCCTTTTGCAGTTGGAAATTTGCATGCCTACCCATTACCAGCTGGTCCTATCGTCAACCATTTGTTTTTGAGGCTGGGATAGGAACCTCCCCTAATTAGGGAAACAATATAGTACATTCCGCTCATCATAAAAGGGGCAGACCCTTATGCGATAAGTAATGAATCACATTGCTTCTAGAACTGAAACTCTAATCAGTATCAAAACTGCGGTAAATATGTAAGTCTCCAGTGACTGTTTTGCTGGCATACACTCTCCACAATTGTCGTTTTAAACGGCGAGGTTGGAGAGTCTTTTCATGTGCACTTGATTCCTTGAAGGTATGCTTCTGTCCTGCAACGAATGACATCTCAAGGCTCGGTAAATTTGATATTGAACGTGCTAAGAAATTAAACGTTCCTGTTAGCTACTGGAATAGACTTCAAAACGGTGTGACAATAACACTTGAAGGCAAGACCACAAGCCCCAAAATGGTGCTTGATGCAATATCATACTCACTCGTTTTCCAAGCCGCCACCCTGGCGAGGCCTACAACCCTTTTTGTCATGTCACTTCTGAACGTTTGTTTCCATAATTCAGAAAACCCGTCTAACTCCTAATTAGCTGACCCGCTTGGGAACTTAGGAGTTTTCGTTTAGCCCATACTATCTGTCCATTGAGGATGGTGTAATCCAGTCCTTGGGGTACAGTGTCAGGCTGCTTGTAGTCTTCAGGTGCACTGATATTTTCGGGTTGAAACACTACAAGGTCGGCGCAATAACCTTGTTTAATAAAGCCCCTTTTTTTTAAGTTTAGCCTGCGAGCAGGGTCACCCGTAATTCTTTTAATCCCCTCTTCCCAAGTCAATAGTTTTCTGTCTCGCACATAGTCTCCCAAGAACTTGGGGAAGGCGCCGTATAAGCGAGGATGAGGTTTCCCCGTTGGTATGCCATCGGATCCGATTTGGCATAACGGATGTTGGAGCAAAGAGACAATATCTTCCTCGGCGAACAGATTGTGCATCACCATGGAACTTTGGCAATCGTCACTAATCAAAAGTTCTGCAATTTGATCGATGATTTCACCGACCGGCACTGTTGGGGTTGCGCCAGTCTTGGTGACTAATTGAACTGCTGTATGGCCTTCCGCCCATTTGTTTTGCTCTTTAAAGGTGGAGCTGATTAAAATGTTAGGCCAGCCAACCATGCCCACAAAGTTGTCCCAGCCCGGATATTCCGGTCCGTACTCCTTGATTTCACCTTTGAGCCTCGCTCTCAAGACAGGGTCCTTCAACCTTTTAACAATTTCCGTGCCGCCGCCTTCCTTGGCCCAAGGAGGGAGGACTTGAGATAATAAGGTGCTGCCTGCTCGATACGGATGCTCGTCAAATGTTACATCAATCCCTTCAGTCCGAGCTTTCTCGACCATGTCCATTAATTCTTGGCCCGGAATTCCATAATGGCGATTGGCATAGGAACGCATATGAGATATTTGTAATTTAACTCCCGATTCTTTAGCGACAGCGAGGGCTTCTGCCATTCCTTCCCGGACTTGAAGCGAGTGACTGCGAATGTGAATCATCATGATACCATCATGGGCGGCTACTACTGAACTCAGGGCAACAAGTTCTTGTTTAGGGGCAAACATACCTGGTAAATATGCTAAACCGTAGGAAATTCCTAAAGCTCCCTGGCACATAGCGTCATCTACAAGCAGGCTCATTACCAAGAGATCCTTGGCAGAAGGGGAGACATCGTTTAATCCAAGGACGTGGGCTCTTACAGCTCCATGACCAATTAGAAAAGCCATATTATTGGGTTTAGGGGCTTGGTCTATATCTTGAAGAAACGTCGCATAATCTGGCCACGCCCAATGTTGTGGGCCATTTCCTAAGATGGGGGTTAGATAGTTGCGCCAGTCTTGTGATTTTTCCGCATTCGGCGCTGATCCTAGACCACATTGTCCAACTAGCTCAGTTGTAACCCCTTGTCTGATTCTGCTTTCACGAATTGAACCAGACATAAAGGGGACCAAGTCACAGTGGCTATGAACATCAATAAACCCCGAAGTAACCATTTTGTTTGTCGCATCGATGATGGTGTTAGCATCAGCTGACAAACCTTTAGCCACTTCAACAATCATCCCATCCTTTATACCAATGTCATTTTGACGGGGCGTATTACCAGTCCCATCCACTACGAGACCGCCAACAATCGCAATATCCAGCATTTACAACAGACCTTCCATTCATTTGCTACTACAC
>DATMYU010000522.1:0-3582 GCA_035560775.1 Desulfosporosinus sp. | reverse complement strand
ATTGAACGGGGGAGGTAAACGAACCTCAATTGTAGGCCCCAACTAGTGGAAGGGGTATCTCTGACAAATTAAACGAAATATAAATTTATGAGCAAATCTGTCATCATGTTGTCTTCACTTACGAAGAAGTTTCTTATGGCGTTTGCAGGTCTGTTTCTAGTGATGTTCTTACCGGTACATCTGGGAATCAATCTGTTTATATTGCCTTTAACAGAGAATCACGTGGAGATATTCAAGGAAGCTGTTCACTTTATGACCACCAATCCTTTGATTAAAGTAATGGAAATCGTCTTATTTTCAGCTTTATTTCTTCATATGATTTTTGGAGTAATCTTATGGTTTGAAAACCGCCAGGCAAGGCCGGTTGGCTATAAAGTATCTCAAAAGTCAAAAGTGTATTCTCCAGCTTCACGTTTTATGATCCACACGGGTATCATGGTTCTGCTGTTTTTAGTTCTGCACTTCGTAAACTTTTACTTTGTAAAGCTAGGGTTAACCACAGCACCTGCTGGACCAAATGTAACGGCTGATAACCATGACTTCTATAACATGGCATTGAATCTATTTTCACAGCCTTTGTATAGCATTTTATATGTTGTGTTAATTTGCGGCTTAGGTGTTCATTTACATCACGCTTTCCAGTCTGCATTCCAGAGCCTTGGCTTAAATCATCCGATTTACACCCCTGTTATTAAGGGCGTTGGCTTGGTATACAGCATTGTGATTACAGCCTGCTTTATTAGCATTCCTATATTCTTTATGCTTCAGTAACCCTGAATCAATAAAACAAAAGTAATATGACACAATTGAATTCAAAGATACCACAAGGGCCACTGGCTGAAAAGTGGACATCATATAAGACTCACCAAAAGCTGGTTAACCCTGCCAATAAGCGCAAGCTCGATATTATTGTTGTTGGAACAGGTTTAGCGGGTGCTGCTGCAGCTGCCTCCTTTGGAGAAATGGGCTTCAATGTTAAAGTCCTCTGCATTTCAGATTCTCCTCGTCGTGCTCACTCAATCGCAGCTCAAGGCGGTATCAATGCCGCTAAGAACTATCCAAACGATGGCGACAGCGTATATCGTCTCTTCTACGATACTATTAAAGGTGGCGACTATCGCGCACGTGAGGCCAACGTTTATCGTCTTGCCGAGGTTGCCAATAGCATTATAGATCAATGTGTAGCTCAGGGTGTTCCCTTTGCTCGTGAGTATAGCGGTTATCTTGACAATCGTTCTTTTGGCGGTGCTCAGGTAAGCCGTACATTCTATGCCCGTGGACAAACAGGACAGCAGCTTTTATTAGGTGCCTACTCAGCTCTAAGTAAAGAGATTGGTAGAGGTCATGTTGAGCTGTTCCACAGACGTGAAATGCTTGATGTTGTTATTATCGACGGACGTGCTAGAGGTGTCATTGCTAGAAATCTAGTAACTGGCGAATTAGAGAGATATGCGGCTCATGCTGTTGTATTAGCAACTGGGGGTTATGGAAATGTATATTTCTTATCAACCAATGCAATGAACTCAAACGGAAGTGCTGCTTGGCGTGCACATAGAAAGGGTGCTACGTTTGCTAACCCTGCCTTCGTACAGATACATCCAACCTGTATTCCCGTTCATGGCGACTACCAAAGTAAACTTACCCTGATGAGTGAGTCTTTACGTAATGACGGACGAATCTGGGTACCTAAGAAAAAAGAGGATGCAGAAAAGATCAGAAAGGGTCAATTAAAGCCAACACAACTTAGCGAAGAGGATCGTGATTACTATCTGGAACGCCGCTATCCTGCCTTCGGAAACCTAGTCCCTCGTGACGTAGCCTCCAGAGCTGCTAAAGAGCGTTGTGATGCCGGTTTTGGAGTAGGCACCACTGGATTAGCCGTTTATCTTGACTTTGCTGATGCCATCAAGCGACTAGGTAAACATGTTATTGAGGCTCGTTATGGGAACCTTTTCCAGATGTATGAAAAGATCGTTGATGATAATCCATACGAGATGCCAATGATGATCTATCCAGCTGTTCACTATACTATGGGCGGTCTATGGGTAGATTATGAATTACAGACTACCATCCCTGGCCTCTTCGCCGCCGGAGAAGCTAACTTCTCTGACCATGGTGCCAATCGTCTTGGAGCATCTGCACTTATGCAAGGCCTTGCCGATGGTTATTTCGTATTACCCTACACGATTCAAAACTACCTTGGAGACCAAATCTCTGTGGCAAGATTCAAAACCACTGCTCCCGAATTTGATGAAGCCGAGAAGAATATCAGAGGTCAGATAGATCGCCTGATGGCCATTAACGGAAAACGTTCGGTAGATAGCTTCCACAGACAACTTGGCCACATTATGTGGGATATGGTTGGTATGGGCAGAAATGCGGAGGGACTTAAAAAGGCCGTTACAGCTATCCAGGAGCTTCGCAAAGAATTCTGGAAAGATGTCAAGGTAACCGGAAAAAAAGACAATGTGAATAACGAACTAGAAAAAGCACTGCGTCTTATGGACTTTCTTGAACTTGGAGAATTGATGGCTCGCGATGCACTACATAGAGAAGAATCATGTGGTGGACACTTCCGCGAAGAACATCAGACCCAAGATGGTGAAGCAAAACGTAATGACGATGATTTCAAATATGTCGGCGTTTGGGAATACAAAGGAGAAAACCAAGAGCCTACCATGCATGTTGAACCATTGAACTACGAATTCATCGAGGTTAAAACCCGTAATTACAAAGAATAGTCACGTTTTTCCTGAACTAAAAACATTGAAGTATTATGAAATTTACACTTAAAATATGGCGTCAGGAAAACGCAAAAGCACAAGGACGTTTTGAGACTTACCAACTCGATAATATTTCTGCTGATTGCTCTTTCCTTGAAATGCTCGACATTCTCAACGAGAAACTTGTCAACGATAATATCTCTTTACCCGTAGACACAATCACCTTCGATCATGACTGTCGTGAAGGTATCTGCGGAATGTGCTCACTTTACATTAATGGTCGCCCTCACGGCCCAGAACAGGGAACTACCGTATGTCAACTGCATATGCGTAGATTCAACGATGGCGACACCATTACCATTGAGCCTTGGAGAGCTAAAGCATTCCCTGTAATCAAAGACCTTATGGTTGACAGAAACGCCTTTGATAAAATCATTCAAGCAGGTGGCTTTGTAAGTGTCTCTACCGGTGGTGTCCCTGATGCTAATGCTATTCCTGTTCGTAAAGAAGATGCCGACCTGGCTATGGATGCTGCCGCCTGTATCGGATGTGGCGCCTGTGTAGCAGCTTGCAAAAATGCCTCAGCTATGCTTTTCGTATCAGCTAAGGTTTCCCAATTCGCACTATTGCCTCAAGGTAAAATCGAAGCCAAAGAACGTGTTCAGGCTATGGTGGCTAAAATGGATGAACTTGGTTTTGGTAATTGCACAAACACCTATGCTTGTGAAGCAGAATGTCCTAAGAACATCTCCGTAGAGAATATCGCTAGAATGAATCGTGAGTTCTTCTTTAGTAAACTTACCCTTGCTAAAAGAGAAAGCAACGGTGGTGGAGTTGGCTAAAAGTAGAAATTCACCAT
>DATMYU010000521.1:0-4422 GCA_035560775.1 Desulfosporosinus sp. | reverse complement strand
CTTCTACATGATAATATTTTTTCATCAACGTTTCAAAAAGGATGAAAACTAGGAGAGAGGTTGCAATAAATAAGATACTGTAGCCGGAAGAGATCGTCCTGTCCCCGCTTTGGATATACGGAAACATGAACATGGAAAACGTGATAATGTTTCCTCCCCCGACTAAAAACGTTAAAAAGTATTGGCTAAAGGAAATAATATAGGCCATACTTCCAGCGGCGATAATTCCGGGCATCAAGAGTGGTAGGGTGATGTAGCGGAAGGTCTGAAACGATGTCGCCCCGAGGACCCGAGCCTGGCTCTCCATCTTATTCCCTGTGGCTTTTGTGACCTCTGTCAGAATCCTCAGCGTATAGGGTAAACAAAGAATAATATGAACAATCATCACTCCAAGCACCGTGTCACTCAGGTTTAAACGGATGAACAAGATCTGGGTGCCCATAGCAAAGGCCGTTACTGGTACGATCACGGGTAAGAGAGTGATAAACTGAATGAGATCCTTTCCCCAAAGATCATAAAAGGCAACCGCTCGGGCCGCAGGGATACTGATCAGAATTGAGGCAAGTGCCACCGCCATCGAAATCAGCATACTGGAAAAGAGAACCTGAAGTGCACCGGAATATCCACCAAAGAGTTCACCCAGTACCCTTAATGAAAAAGTCTTGGGTAGGAGGTTTGGCCAGGGCCAGCTCCCTGCAAAACTCCAGATTAGAAGAACTCCTAAAGGTAAAAGCACAGAAAAAAGAGCGGTGTAGAGAATTGTCTTCGGTAGGACCTTAAACGCGATGCTATTGATAGTCTCCACCTGCCTTTGCCTTCTGATCTCCTTTAAAAATCCAGTAATAGACATATGTCAGCATGACTGACAGAACAATCATGATCCCGTTCAAGGCCATCGCGTATGGCCGGTGGGCCAGATCCGGATGGGTAAATTCGACGTAGGCTAATACAGGAAAGGCTTTCGGTGACGTCATTCCCAAGAGAAACGGAATCTCAAAGGCCCCAAACGAATAAGCGAAAACCAGAAGAAACGAGGTATAGATCGTCGGAAGGCACAGGGGAAGGGTAATACTGTAAAACGTTTTAAACTTGGAAGCTCCTAAATTGACAGCCGCCTCCCCGATTGAACCATCAATCTTTTCCATGATGGTCACCACCATCAAGATCACAAAGGGGACTTCCTTCCATAAATAGGCAAGCATAATTCCCAGGGCATAGGGATCAAAGAGAACCGAAGGGAATTGCTGGAGGCTTTGGACCCAATTAAGCTGATAAAAGACACGCGAAATGATGCCACTCTGAGAGAAGAGATTAAGGATCAGGAGTGCCGCCACAAGATGGGGAACAATGATCGGGACTTTGAAGATCTGAAAGATTTTCTTCCGGGTGAACCCGGTGCTGACGGCCAGCGCGCTGATCAAAACCCCCAGAATCACGGCAAGTAATGACGACACCAGAGAATAATAGAAACTCAGCAGTAATGAGGGGAACAAGTCCCCTCTAGAAAGCACGGCTTGATAATAGGATAAGGTCCATTCATTTAATCCGGCTGCAGGTAGAATGCCAAAACTCTGGATTAACGTATTCAGGATAGAATAGATGAAGACTCCCATGAACAGGACAACCGGGAGAATCATCCCATACGGTTTTAACCTAGAATGACGCATCCCTATTTCTTCCCTGGAATTTGAGACTGCCAAACTTCCTCGATGACCGGAATCAAATCAGCCGGTAACTCCGGAAGCCGTTTCTTCAGAAGTTGATCCTGAGGGATAACTCCCTTTCCTAAGGGGATCTTGGTGAAAAGCTCTTTTTCCTGAGAGTTCAGCTTGTTATTGTCGATAACAGGTAAATCTCCCCAATTTTTCGGGTCATATTTTGAGGCTTGGATCTCTGGGCTTAAAATTGCATTAATCACGACAAGAGCCCCTCACGATTGGACGCATTGGCAGGAATCGCCAGGTAATTAGTATTCCCAATCATCCCTTTATTGAAAATAAAGGAGCGCGCAGTCTCTTTAAACCGTCCGGTGGTAATCATACCAGCCACAGAATTGGCATTATAGGACACAGTCATCACCAATTCTCCATCCGCAAACATGTTATCTACCTGAGCAATGGAAGAAGGATACGTTTTCCCCTCTTGCCAGAGATAAGGACTTAATTCTTTAAGATAATCCATTGCCGGTTGGATTGCGGTTCTAATTTTTTCCTTATCGTCTCCGATACTGGCGATTTTGTCATATCCGACGATATCATAGATGATGTTACGGACAAAAGCGCTTCCTGTAAAATCGGGCGGGGCAGGATACGTAACTTTTCCTTTATATTTCTTAGCAAAATCAAGGAGCTCTTGAGCATTTTTTGGGGTTTCCGGAGTTACAGCAGAATCGTTGATCAGCACGAATTGGGCTTTTCCATACGGTGATTCATACCCTTTAATTTCATAGCCGAAATCGTATTGAACCTCTTTCGAATTTTGGTCAATGTATTTTTTATAATTTGGTAAATCCTGAGTAAACGGACCATAAAGCAATTGATTCTTCATTGCGGTATAGAAATTTTCTCCATTGATCCAGACCATATCAATCGAGTCCTTGCTTTTACCCGCCTGCTTTTCACCAAGTGACTTGTTCAAGATCTGGTCGATATCCATCGGGACTCTTTTTAAGGTTATATCGTATTTCCCTTTGACGTTCGGCGCAAGCTGGGTATCAATCCATTTGTTAATTCGTTCATCTCCGCCCCATCCATAAAAATTGACCGTCGTACCTTTTGCCTTGGCTAAAACACTCTCAAAACTTTGGTTATGAGCACTGGACGGTGCCGGGATGAGCGTCTTTGAACACCCAATTCCACTTAAAATGAGAAGCAAGAGCATCACGGCCGATAAGATTTTTTTCATTCATACTCACCCTTCCCTTCATTGTTGAAAACAATCATTCAATATATAAGAATAAAACCTAAAACGGTCTGATCATTGTCTTGTGGTATAATACTAAAAAATCTTTTGAGGAGGATTCCCGTATGTCTGAAAGAATCATTTACGATTGCGATAATACTATGGGAGTCGAAGGCTGTGATGTAGACGATGGCTTAGCCCTCCTCTACCTCTTAGGAAAAGAGCACATAGATCTCTGTGGTATTACGACAACGTATGGCAACAGTGACCTCAATACGGTCTATCTGAACACCTCGACCATGCTGAAGGAAATCGGCAAGCCTGATATTCCGCTACTTAAAGGTTGTGCAGACAAGCATCATCACAAAAGCGAGGCCACGGATTTTTTAGTTGAAACCGTGAACTCGAATCCTGGCAAGATTACGATTCTGGCCACAGGATCACTAACGAATCTCTATGCAGCCTACCGGTCAGAGCCTGATTTTTTGGCAAAGGTAAAACGCATTGTTTTAATGGGAGGAACTACTGAACCACTGATCATTAATGGCCGCAACCTCGATGAACTGAATCTTACATGCGATCCATTAGCCACCGAAACGGTCTTGAAGTATGGGAATAATGTTTCCGTCATCACCGGAAATACCTGTTTGGACGCGTTTTTCTCTCAGGAGGCGTTCTTCACCCGACTCTCATCCGAGAACAAACCGACCGCCCACTACCTTCTCGAAAAAACATCTTACTGGTTTAAGTACATGATGTCCCTGTTCAATCTGGACGGTTTTTATAACTGGGATGTCGTTGCTGCAGCCTACGTTGCTAACCCCGCCCTATTCGAAGACCGAATTTTCTCGTTCAATCTTCGTTCGGAAGAACTAGAGCATGGTGAGTTAAAGTTGGGGAATACCTCGGATGATTCTCTGCATTCGCTCAATTTACCTCGAATCCAAATTCAGCATGAATTAATTGAGGATATCTATAATACATGGCTGAGTCTCAATCTAAAATTCACCTCCTAGGATAATGTAACAACCTAACTCGCTATGGTTAGCTTATAATTTTGATTCCGAATACTACAGATATAATGTTGGCTGGCCTAAGGTCATTTCTAAATAAATCTTATTCATTACGATTTTATCTATTTAGCACTGTTCTTTTGGCAAAAGACAAAAATATTCCCAAAGAGCGATGATAGTCCTCTAACGTGTTTATCCAAGTATAAAGACATTTAATTCCATCGTCCGTTATTTTATATCGTCTTTTGGCCTGTCCTGGATTCGATATATCCCAACCAGACGTAACATACCCATGCTGTTCCATTGACTTTAAGCATCGGTAAACTCCAGAAGGATCAGGTTTCTTGCCTTGAAGCATACTGTTTTCCTGTAGTTTTTGCACTATGCTGTAACCATGTAGTTCTTCAGTGATTAAAAGAGTTAAAATAGCCGGATGGATTAACTTTTCAAGATTGGCTCCATTGCATGGACAATCGGCAGTTTTTATCATATTTTCTATCATATGACC
>DATMYU010000520.1:0-17714 GCA_035560775.1 Desulfosporosinus sp. | reverse complement strand
GTGTCTTCGTGGGCGCCAGCCAAGTTTTCTTTATAAACTTTAATGTAGGGACACGGTACTTCGTGCCCCTACTGTTGTAGGGGTTAATAACACGTCAAGAATACCTTTTTATAAGATGGCGACGGATACTTCCCAAGTTTTGGAATAAACGTACGCCAAACGCAACGACAGCAGCCAAATAAAGATCAACCCCAATGCGATCTCCAATGTACGCTAACAAAGCTGCAAGGAGCATGTTGCTAAAAAAACCGGTCAAGAACACCATACTGTCGAAATTGTCCTCCTGTGCAGAACGTATCCCACCTAAGACGGAATCCAACGCTGCTAGGATTCCAACGGATAGGTATTTGGCATATTCAATTGGTACTGAAAACGGACTGACATACCCGATTGCTAATCCTAAAACTAAGCCTAATAGCGGTAACCACATGTTCCTTATCCTCCCTAACTTAGCGGCCGATTACTGGTTTTGCCGCCGTAAAATCGATATAACGTACCCCTTGTTGAAACGATTTATATTCATTATCGCTTATTAGCTGATAAAGCGCATTCAATTTATTTTTCCAGTCATTGGCTTGTCCTAGCCGGACCTCTACACCACTAGTCAAGTACAAGGTTATTTGTGAAATAGCGTTAACATGAAGTTCTCCAATCTGAGCAAGCAATTCTGGAGGAGCTTGTCCCAGCAAGTGCAGTGCTGACGTAAGGAGAGGGTTCGCTAAATTTTTCCCTGGTCCCACGGTATCCGCAATATTAATTCCAGTAATCACCGGCTGATCTGCTTTAGGCCAACTCTCCAAACGGCGCAAGAAAACTCCTTGTGCATCCACCTCCAAGACCCCCTTAGGAACAACTACTAAGGCAACAGGAGTCCGTTCCGTCACCAGAATGACAACTGTATTGGGAAGCTTCCGCTGAAATTGAACGCCTTGCACAAGCGGATGTAAGCCAATTTTATACTTGAAGGCATCTTGATCAAATAACAGTATGTTTTGTCCTTGAATCCCGTCAGACAATTTTAAGATATCGTTTTCCGGGATAAGTCTAAGTCCCTGCACGATTACATGTTGAACTGCAAACGCACTGGAGCGCAAAAAAAGTGCCAAACCCAGGGTAAGCAAAATAGTTAAGACAGCGATATAAAGCAAGGACGTATTCATGTTCTTGGGTTGCATTTTAGCCATTTTTCCTCCTTATCCCAAGTATAACGAATACAGACCTGTTCTGTCATGTATTTTTTTAAACTTTATATTGACAAAATAAACCACTATTCGTAGTTCGTAGTTGATATTCGTGGTTTGAAGTCCAAAGTTCGTGGCTCGAAAATCGAACCACGAACATCGCAGATTATCCTTTCTGGATAACACGTCGAAGTTTTGCTCCCAACTGGCGATATTTCTCTTCTAAATTTTCATAGCCACGATCAATATGATCAACTTTTTCAAGCACAGTTGCCTCTTCCGCAGCAAGTGCTGCCAAGAAAAGTGCTGCTCCAGCGCGGAGGTCTGTGGCCTCCACAAAGGCCCCTTCGAGCGTTCCCCTTCCACGAATAACAGCGGTTCTTCCTTCAACGGTGATTTGAGCTCCCATCCGACATAACTCATCCACATGTTGAAAGCGGTTTTCGAAAATCGTTTCCGTAATGATGCTGGTCCCTTTCGCACCCGAGAGCATAGCCATAAACTGTGGCTGCATATCCGTTGGGAATCCTGGATAAGGCATTGTCTTTAGGTCCACACCACGAATTCGTCCCTGATGTTGAACACGAACCGAGTCATTCAGAAGGGTTACAGTCGCTCCTGCCTGACGCAATTTAGCAATAACAGGTTCTAAATGTTCTGGTATAACGTTCTCTAAGACCACATCTCCTTCAGTCATGACCGCGGCAATCATATGCGTACCGGCTTCGATCCGATCTGGTATGACTGTATGTTCTGCAGGATAGAGCTGATCCACCCCTTCAATTCGCAAGACATCCATTCCTGCCCCGTGCACTCTTGCTCCCATTTTATTAAGCAGATTTTGTAAATCTACTATTTCCGGTTCACGTGCGGCATTGCGAATCATAGTAGTTCCTTTAGCTAAGACCGCAGTCATCATAATGTTTTCTGTCGCCCCTACACTCGGAACATCCAGGTAGACATCGGAGCCCTGTAAGTGATCTGCCCAAGCTTCGATATAACCATGCTTTTCTTTAACCTTGACACCTAATTGTTGAAGGCCTTTAATGTGTTGATCCATCGGTCGTGTGCCAATAGCACACCCTCCCGGTCGGGAGATCTTCACTCGTCCATTCCGGGCTAATAGCGGACCTAAAATAAGATTAGAGGCTCGCATTTGCCGCATCAGGGCTTCATCGACTTCACAGGAACTCAATGTACCGGCATTAACGAGCAAGGCCTCATTCTGGCGCACAACCCCACACCCAAGGTGTTCAAGTACCTCAATCATATGTTTAATATCTGCCAACACCGGGATTTCTAACAAGGTTGATGTCCCTTCAGTAAGTAACGTTGCTGCCAACAAGGGAAGGGAAGCATTCTTCGCTCCGCTTACCCGGAGACTTCCTTCTAACCGCTGTTTTCCAGTGATAACATAGCGGTCCATCGACATGATCCTACCTCCTTTACATCGAGGTTCATTATTTATTCGCTAATTGCTATTTTTGTTGGAGGTACTCTACCTCCGGTTGCAATATAATCCCAAATTTCAGCTGAACATCCTTCTGAATGGCCTCCATCAGAGCTAGCACATCTCTGGACTTGGCACTACCAGTATTTACAATAAAATTCGCGTGCTTATCTGAAACCTGAGCACCACCCACCCTACTTCCTTTCCAACCAGCTGCTTCAATCAATCGGCCAGCTGAATCACCGGGCGGGTTACGAAAAATGCTCCCAGCATTTGGTTTTTCAAGCGGCTGATTAGCCTTCCGCTTCGTTAAATTCTCTGTCATTTGGCTTAAAATTCGTTGGGTATCCCCTGATGAAAAAGCGAACTGAACTTTCAACACCCACGCTTGACCGCGCAAGGAGCAAAAACGATAAGCAAATTCGAGCTCCGCTCGTTCTAGCGTCTTTACTGTACCATCTGCCCAGAGCGCGGTGACGCTTATTATCTGAGAAGCCACTTCGCCACCATAGGCACCGGCATTCATCATAACAGCACCGCCAACTGAGCCGGGAATGCCCCGTGCAAACTCCAGGCCACTCCACCCCCGTTCCCCTGCTTCTTGGGCTAAATGAGCTAACAGATATCCAGCTTCTACCTGAACCGTATAATCCCCCCATTGAATTGCACGAAGCGACGAGGTTACCAACACAATTCCAGAAAGCCCTTCATCCGGCAAAAGCAGATTAGAACCCCGCCCAATCAGCCAAACTGGAATTTCAGCTTTCAGCGCACGCTGCCATACGATCGCCAAGTCTTTCGTGGTTTTGGGCCAATACACAATCTCTGCTGGCCCACCAATCCGCCATGTACTCAATCGGTGCAGCGGATAGTTTTTCTCCACACGCCCCGGCATTCCATCCAAAATCATTAATGCTCCACCTCAAGTTATCTGTCATTATTGTGTCGTTCCAAATTGAGCTCAGCGCCAACCTAATATCCAGCCAAGAAACTCCTAATTCCAGACACTTCGCTATGATTCGATAAGCCTCTTGTTCTTCCAGAGGTTCCGGCCACCTAGGCAAATGACCAACAAACTTCGAAGTCTCTTGCGCACGATAAAAGTCAACCCTAGTTTCGCAGACCACCCAAGTTACTTTTTCCGTGGTCCATTCAGTGTCCCTTCCAAGTGGACTGCCCTCTCCCATGAGTCCCGTCAGCCACGCTTCCGGTAAAATCCAATGTAAACCTTGCTTCCGTTCGCACAACCATTCATCAGCGGTCGGCCAAAGAATAGACGATTCAAAACCCGCCTCATTCAAAACATGCCCTAACAAAGGGCGTCCTTCGATAATAACAGTGTGTTCAGGAATCCCTAAAATTACTTCATCTTTCAAAATATTATGTATTAACGATTGAATAGATTGCTGAGTCAGCCCTTGAGCAAGTGCTCTTTCTCGCCAGAGATTATGTTCCGGCACCTCAGGCCAAAATACCCATTCCGTTATAGGACCTGATTCCTCCACTGCGGAGGCTGAAGTGGAATTACATTCCAAAGGCTTCTCCCACCAACTATCCGTAAAACCTTTGGTCAATTCCTCTGTTGATGGTTTACCCTCAAGAAATTCGAGCCCGATTTCTTTCAGCATAGCCCTAACCCCTTCTATTCCCTGAGCCGCAGAAGAAGTAACCAATTGTATCTTTCGTTTTGGCCACACCACGCTCACCCCTTTCCTATGTCACTGCCATATGCTATGCATTGGAGTGGAAAGGTGTGAGCTTTTCGATGTTCGATATTCGATATTCGTGGTTGAATATTCGTCGCTCGAACCACGAACCACGAATATCGAACCACGACCTAGTGCCAAGCAGTCTCCCTACAAAGACTCACAATTTTAGTTAAAGCCTGGGGGTGTGCCAGTACCTGAGCTGCAGCACCCATTTGAGCAAGCAAAGCAGGTTGAGAGATTAGTCCCTCTACCTCCTTCCACAAACGTTCACCCTCTAATTCTGAGTCTAGAATGATTTTTGCTGCGCCCCCTTGAACCAGTGCCTGGGCATTGTGTACTTGATGATTCTCAGCCGCATAGGGATAAGGAATCAAAAGACTGGGAATACCCGCAACCATCAACTCGGCCAGAGAAGCTGCCCCTGCCCGTCCAATGTAGAGGTCTGTACAAGCTAAAGCTTCCGGCATGTCCTTCAAATATTCTAGGACGCGCCACTCCGGACGTTTCCAGGATATTCCTCTTGCTTTGAATCTCTCAATAGTTTCTGCATACGTCATATTTCCGGTTGCCCAAATGACCTGAATGTCCGTGCGACACGCAACAAGATGCTCTAATAAGCCAATCATAGCCTGATTTAACGTACGAGCACCTCTACTCCCGCCCGTCACCAGCAAGGTCAATCGATCCGGTCGCAGCTTAAAATGCTTTGCCCCAACCTCGCGAGACACGTGTCCAATTTCCGGACGGACTGGGAGTCCAACGAGTTCTACCTTTTTCTTAACTCCGAAACGCTCAATACTCTCGGGAAATGTCACCATAACGCGGCGTACAACCCGGGCTAAAATACGATTAGTTATCCCGGGCAAAGCATTTTGTTCATGAAGCATCGTCGGAATATTAAAAAGTGCAGCAGTCAAAACGACCGGACCTGAAACATACCCCCCAGTCCCCACCACCAAATCTGGGCGAAATTGACGCAATATTTTTTTCGTCTCCCAAAGAGCCTTAACACTACTACCAAAAACTTTTATAGTATCCAGACTTAAGTTGCGCGGAAGGCCTTTACCAGAAATTCCTGCAAAGGCAATACCCGCCTCTGGCGCTAAACGTGCTTCCATTCCGTCTCGAGTTCCCACATATAAGATCTGGATCTCAGCATCATTGGCTAACAACCCTTTGGCAATGGCTAAAGCTGGATAAATATGTCCACCAGTTCCGCCACCAGTCATAATTACACGCACCATTAATACCCCTTCTCCTCACCTTATTTCCCGGGAAATATTCAGGAGCACCCCAACGCCTAACATCGTAAAGACCAGTGAAGTTCCACCATAACTTATAAACGGCAAGGTAATCCCTGTAACCGGTAATACACCGCTCACCACACCCATGTTAATCATCGCCTGAATGGACACCATAGCCGTTAATCCGACCGCCAAAAAACCCGTGAACGCATCAGGAGCCTTCATTGCTACCCGGAACCCTCTCCAAGCGAAGAGGAAGAAGAGTAAGACCACCAATGAGGCGCCGATAAACCCAAGTTCCTCTCCAATCATAGCAAAGATAAAATCCGTATGGTTTTCCGGCAAATAAAGAAACTTCTGGCGACTTTGCCCTAAGCCTAAGCCAAACAATCCACCCGGGCCCAGTGCTAAAAGTGCTTGAATCGTCTGATACCCGTTTCCTAATGGATCAGCCCAAGGATCCAAAAAAGCAAAAATACGCCTCATTCGGTAGGGAGCCGCCGCAATGGCCGCAACTACCAAGCCGAGCCCAGTCCCCGCTAAGGCAAGAATATGTCCGGTCCTTGCACCTGCCGCGATCAACATAAAAAACGTTGTAGCTGCAATGACCAGGGTGGTTCCAAGGTCCGGTTGAAGCATAATCAGTCCTGATATCACCCCCATCAAACCAAGGATGGGCAAAACCCCTTTGCGAAACGATCGGATCTTATGAGGATCAAGCGCTAAAACATGGGACATTACTAACACCATAGAAAGCTTAATCACCTCCGAAGGCTGAATTGACAAAGGTCCCAGGCCAATCCAGCGGTCAGCGCCATTTACTCTACGCCCTATTCCCGGAATTTTAACCGCAACCAGTAAGGCAATGGCAATATAAAGGACTGGTTTTGCAAATCTACGTAGCAATCGCAAATCCACCAACATACTCAAGATCATAGCCACGAGTCCCATACTAGCCCATATTATCTCCATTTTCAAAAAATGATAGGAGTCATCGAACTGTATGTACCCTCTGACAGCACTTGAGCTGTAAACCATAATAAACCCTATCGCCAACAGTGCCAAAATCGTACCGAGTAAGACCATATCTGGCCGGTGAAACCTACGACGCATGTATAGTATCCCCCTTTTGTTAAATGGGTTCTCTATAATGCCTACGCACTAACTCCTTAAACAATTCCCCTCTCTCTTCATAACTTTTAAACATATCCCAACTTGTACAAGCAGGGGATAATAAAACAACATCCCCAGGTACCGCTTCCGCTATTGCTTTCTCAACTCCATCTGCGAACGTAGTCGCCCTAATGATCGTCTGAACACCCTCATCCCTTGCCGCTTGTTCCATCTCATCAGCCGCTAACCCCAACAAAACCAGGCTTTTGACCTTAACCCGCACAACTTTCATAAATTCATGGAAATCAAGCCCTTTATTTTTTCCCCCGGCAAGGAGAACCAAAGGTTCATCAAATGCCAGTAAGGCCTTGGTAGCTGCATCCGTATTGGTCCCTTTAGAATCATTCACAAAAAGGACGTCCTCGAACATTCCCACAATTTCCTCTCGGTGCTCTACCCCTTTGAACTGACGCAGCCCTGCAGCAATATCAGTCCAAGCAAGACCTAACTCTCTCGCGGCCGCGGCCGACGCCATGACATTTTCCAGATTATGAGTCCCACGGAGCTGAAGCTCTTTCCTTGAAATGATGGGGATGAGCTTCCCCTTTTCCGCATAGACAATTTGATCTTGACTTAGGCTAATCCCATCCCTCAAAAAGGATGTCGAGCTAAAATACATGACCCGGCTTTTTAATTTTGCTCCCAAATCACGAACTAAAGGATCATCCCAATTTAAAATTGCCAGATCTGTTGCCGTTTGGTTCTCAAAGATTCGCACTTTAGCTGCAAGATAATTTTCTAAAGAGCCATGCCTGTCCAAATGATCCGGAGTGAGATTCAACAAAATTGCTACTCTTAAACGAAATTTATCGATAAACTCCAGTTGGAAACTGGAAAGTTCAGCCACTACAATGCCGTTTTCTCCCAAACCTTGCACTTGCCCGCTTAAGGCAACTCCAATATTTCCGGCGACGGCCGTTGGCCGACCGGTTCGTTTTGCTAATTCTCCAATCAAGGTGGTGGTCGTTGTCTTCCCATTAGTACCAGTTACCCCAACACATAAAGCAGTACAGTCAAACATAGCCAGCTCAACTTCGCTCCACACAGACACGTTTTTAGAAATCCCCTCTTCCACGAGGGATAATTTGGGAGATACTCCTGGAGATAAAACAATAAGCTCAGGGTTAATCCCTGTTAACTCAGGTACACTGTTCAGAAGTAGATGCTCCCGATCGAGTCCTAACTCCTCTACCCCAACAAGCTGCTCCAGCGCCTTACTGTCCGTCAGAAAAACCTCCGCACCCAAACCCTGAAGCTTCCGCACAGCCGCTTGACCACTCAGTCCGGCACCTATGACTAGAACACGTTTATTCATCCATTCCACGTTTACAAATCCTCCGTTTAATAAATTTAGGCTCTATTCATATCTATTACGCGAAGCCGTACGCCTAATTTTATATATTCAACATAACTATCTTCTCCTCATTTCTTATTGTATCGAAAGCAGAGGTCCTAAACTTGGAGGCAGTCAAATCAAAGTGAGAACTACAGATATTTACTTGCTTCACGAATACTAAGCGGTTGCAAGGTATTACATTCTAAAAACGACTTTACCCATTCTTTATTTGTCTTCGAGTATTCCCTTAAAGCCCAGCCAATTGCCTTAGCAATAAAGAATTTCCGAGAATGACTATTTTTAAGAATAATGTACTTCAGTAATTCTCTATCTGTATTCTCTTTATACTTTAATTGAAATAAAACTCCAACTCGCACAAGCCAAGTATCATCGCTTTCAGCCCAACTTAGAATATGACTTTGGACAAGGTCAGGATACTTGGCACATAAAATTCCAATGATGTTTGAAGCAAGGCTGTCCACGCTATCCCACCACGATTTAGTTATTATCAATAATTTAACTCTATCGATATCAGATTGTTGCAGACTATCTTTCAAGGCCAATAAATAGTCTACCGCCAAACACTGGAATTCCCGTTCTGGTAAATCCCAAAGCCTAAAAATAAAATCCCAGTCAATCTTTTTCTGTTTCTTAGCTTGTTTGATAAATTCTTTCTGCAATTCAGCCCTCTGTGGTTTCTGTATGCCTAAAAATAGAAACTTATCTTTCATATAAGCTGACATTTTTTCAGCTTGTTCTTGATTTCTATGATCATAAAAAGACTTAATAAGCAGCTTATCCAAGACACCAACCTCCTAAAGCGAACTGCTCACGTCCGTTCCTATGCACATTGCAAAGCTATCAAGCGTATTTACGTCATAAACGCAAACAGCGTATCAAGCCTCCGCCGTACCAACCTCCGTAGACTCACAAGCCTGAGGAAGTTTTTCTTAGTTTTGAGAACACGAGAGCGAAATTGCCTCAATTATCGTATGCAAGCAAGAAACAGTTCCCCGCTTGCACACAAGTCCCCGTCGACCCAAGCCAGAGGAAGTTTCTTAGCTTAAGGAGCAAGGAAAGTGGAATTTGCGTCAATGAACGCAGTTGATAAGGCGTTGAGAAACGCAACGGGACTTGTCCAAGGATGGATTGATGCCGCGGTGCCATGGACGGCAAGGAACGCGCACATTCAAAGAGGTTTTGCGTTTTAACCTTATAAACAAGTGAATAGCAAATGCAACACGATAGTCTCCAGTACGATAGTCTCCAGTGGAGAGTATCGCCGAAGCCGCGATCAGCAAAGGAATACCTACCGGCGTAGGATGGTGAGACTGGGCTAAGAAACTTCCTCCCTACCCCAGCGTCGGCAAATACGATACAACCCCTAGAATAGCACAAAACAGCGCAGCAGCCCAAAAAATAAGAACCACTTTCCATTCGCCCCAGCCCCCAAGTTCGAAATGATGATGAATCGGACTCATCCTAAAGATCCTCTTTCCCCTAGTTTGAAAGGAAATAACCTGAATAATCACCGAGAGTGCTTCCACTGCAAATACTCCCCCGATAATAAGCAACACAAATTCGCTCTTCGTGAGTACTGCCAAACTAACCAACGCCCCGCCTAAGGCTAAAGACCCCGTATCCCCCATGAATACACGGGCAGGGTAGGTATTAAAGCGAAGAAATCCAAGACAACCACCGACCAAGGCCGCTGCAAAGACTGCCATATCGGTCTCATACGCCAAAACAGCGACCCCACCCCCTTGGATGGCAGCTAGGAGGGCAATCACAATATAACCGACTCCGGCAAACAAAGTACTTCCCGCTGCCAAGCCATCCAACCCATCAGTAAGATTGACAGCATTCGTCATTCCCACGATCACTAAGGAGGTTAAACAATAGTAAAACCAGCCCAACTCCATGTGTATGGACGTAAAAGGAATCGCAACATCCGTTCCCCGTCCAAGCCAATGGGTGGAAATCCACATAAGAAGAAAAGCCAAGCCAAACTGCCCAATAAGTTTCTGGTAAGCTCGCAGCCCTAAGGAACGATGCATAACAACTTTTATAAAATCATCGATAAATCCGATCAGCCCAAAACCAAGTGTGATACCCACCAAGGTGACCATTTCCAAAGATGTGGGTTGTTCAGCCATAAGCAACGCACTGACAATAATACCGACAAGGAAAATCAAGCCACCCATCGTTGGAGTTCCAGCCTTTTTCAAGTGCCTTTTGGGGCCATCATCGCGTATAGTTTGACCGAACTTAAGGATTCTTAAGACCGGTATTAAAAAAGGGCTTAGGACCAACGTGATGATAAGAGCTAATCCTGCCGCCATGACCAAACGCTCAGACATGTATCATTCCATCCTTTACTCTGATCTTTCGAGTTGCTCGGTGATCTCTTCCATTTTCATTCCCCTCGAGCCTTTGATCAGGACCCATATCCCCGGACCACAGAGCGAGAGGAGGTCCCGAGCAAAACTAACCGCTTCTTCGCGCGAAGATGTCACCTTAATCTGATCTTCTGAATATCCTGCATTCCGTGCCCCTTGCGCAATCCCACTAGCCAATTTACCCACGGTGATTAGTTCACTGACTCCTAACTCTGCAAGAGCCCGCCCCACCTCACGATGACCCGACTCTGCCGAAGTTCCCAGTTCATACATATCACCCAAAATAGCAAGGGTCTTGTTCTCACCTGCTCGCTCCTTAAGAACCTGTAATGAAGCAAGCATCGAAGTAGGATTGGCATTATAGACATCGTTAAGGAGAGTGGCTCCAAAGATCCCATAGCGTACTTCTAAGCGCATTTTGGACAATTCCAATTTCCCTAGTCCAACACACCCTTCCATCAACGAAACCCCTAGAGCCTTGCCTACCGCTAGTGCCGCCAAGGCATCCAGGACATTGTGCTTACCAGGCAGTGGAAGATTAACCGTTGTTTTTTCACTCATATAACTTACCTCAAACGTCGTCCCTAGTGCCCCCCAAGGCCGCAGTTGAGCTCCTATAATATTCGGTTCTACAAAAGCGCCGTCTAGACCATAGAAGCGAATGGAATGGAGATCCCTTTTCGCCTTTTGCACAGACAACAAATCCTCAGCATTGATGATGGCAATTCCATCAATCGGAAGGGCCTCTATCAGCTCCCACTTGGCCTGGGCAATTCGCTCCTGTGTCACTAAAAGTTCTAAATGGGTTGTACCAATATTAGTAATCACCCCGACATCCGGTTGGGCAATATCACATAAAGCTTTGATCTCACCCAAGCCACGCATTCCCATCTCCAGAACCAAGATCTCCGTCCCAATCGGTGCATTGAGAACAGTTAACGGTAGACCCAATTCATTGTTATGGTTCGCCTTATTGAAATAGACGCGAAAACGCTGAGCTAGAACTGCGGCGATCATATCCTTTGTGGTAGTTTTCCCATTGCTCCCTGTGACTCCAACCACCTTAGTCCCCAATTCCAAACGCCAAGCCCCGGCTAACTCCTGAAATACCGTAACCACAGAGCTCACGAGTAGAAGAGCCTTTCCTTCAGGAACAAAGTGTTTCTTTTCATTTTCTTTAAAATGAGTTTCTTGCGCAACCGCGAGGACTGCCCCTTTTTTCCAGGCAGCTTCGATATAATCATGTCCATCCACCTGTTCGCCAGGCAGAGCGAAAAACATTTCTCCCCCCTGGGCTTGACGACTATCTATGATGCAACCATGAACCTCTAGATCAGCGTTTCCGATCAACGTTCCTTTCGCAATCCGGGCTACCGTCTCAACGGTCCACTCGTGCATATCCTAGCCCCCTCAATGCTTCGCGCGCTACTTCCCTGTCATCAAATGGATGAACCTCTGTCCCGAAAATCTGATAGGTTTCATGCCCTTTACCAGCAATCAAGATAGTGTCTCCGGGTTTTGCCATCCGGCAAGCGCTCCAAATTGCTTCCTTACGATCACGCAGGGCGACATAATCAACGCCAGAAACTCCAACTAGTACCTCTCGAATAATTTGATCTGGATCTTCCGTACGAGGGTTATCCGAAGTCACTATGACAAAATCACTCCATTGCGAGGCAGCTTCTCCCATGATCGGCCGTTTCCCTCGATCACGATCTCCTCCGCAACCAAAAACGGTAATAAGTCTTCCTTTCGTAAAATCCCGAGCCGTTTTCACGACATTGAGCAAACCGTCTGGCGTATGCGCATAATCCACAATCACTTGAAATGATTGCCCGAGACGAATACTTTCAAAGCGCCCCGGTACACCAGAGATTTCCGCCAGGGCTTCCGCAACGTCCGCAGGGGCATATCCTCTTTCGACACCCCAAGCAAACGCCGCCAAAGCGTTATAAACGCTAAAAATCCCAGGTGTCGCGTACCGAATCTGCTGAGTTTCCCCACGGAAACGAACCCGAAAGTGCACCCCCTCTGTGCTGACTTCGACGTCCTCCGCTCGGTAATCGACTGCATTGTCAATCCCATAACTCACGACCGGAGCAGCTGAGGCTTGACGCAGTTTAGAAAATGTGGAGTCATCCCCATTTAAAATACTCACTTTCGGCTGTTTAGGCCCTTTAAGATTTGCAAATAGCTGAGATTTAGCTAAAAAATAGTCCCCCATTGTCTTATGATAATCTAAATGGTCTTGTGTCAAATTTGTAAAAATACCAGCATCAAATTCACACCCGGTGACACGCCCAAGATCGATCGCATGAGATGACACTTCCATCACGGTAAGGCTTACCCCTTCATGAACCATCTCAGCCAGGAGCTTTTGAACTTCGATGGCTTCCGGTGTTGTCCTTTCCCCCGGGATATCTCGCCCGTCAATTCGAGAACCGAGTGTTCCTATTAGACCCACCTTCTTGCCCTGCTTTGTCGCTATCTTTTCGATGAGATAAGTAATCGTGGTTTTCCCGTTCGTCCCCGTCACGCCGACTAACTCCAGTTGGTCACCAGGACGATCATAAACATTGGCCGCTAACAGCCCCATGACTTGGCGCACATTAGCAACCTTCACTTGAGGAACATCAAGTGGCAAAAATCGTTCAACGAGTAGCGCCACAGCCCCAGAAGCGATGGCCCCCACCGCAAAGTCATGACCATCCACTTGAAATCCAGGTACACATGCGTAGAGATCGCCGGGCAGGACGTGCCGTGAATCCAAAGACATTCCCTGGATGACTACCTGTATATTTCCCGATGAGGCAATGACCTCGGTTCCATCTATTATCTCCGCCAGTGATTTGTGGGCAGTATGCATTCCTCATCATTCCTTCCCAAGTTAGTAAGGTCACACTTCGATCTTATGATCGAATCTAGCTTTATTATAGACAGATTACCCCGTTAACAGACTTATCAACTGATCATCCACTTTCTATGGAACTCCACCTCTATGAAGTGACCATAGATCTGATTTCCAGCTTCTGACTTCTGGCTTCTGTATTAGCGCCCAAGAGGACTTACTGAAATTGGAATGCGCCCCGTAAGACTCTGAATTGCGGCAAAGTCTTCGTCTTCATCTCCCCACCAATTAGCCAGAGTCGGAGCAGATGCATCCTTGCCAAGATAGAGGAGAATATTCGATTCAGCCTCAACTTGTGCCTCCCCATGCGGAATTTGGTCAAGAACCATCTCACCCTGGCCTTCCGTCATGACCTTAAACCCAGCCCCAGTCAAGGCTTTTTCCGCCTCAGCTAAAGGCAGACCTAGGACTGAGGGAACGGCAGCAGCCTTCTTGATGGGTGGAAATTCTAGGCCAGGCATGGGTTTTCCAGGCGTCAACGGGGCCTGTGCATCCGGTTTAATGCCTAGATATCTCAAAGAGTCGAGCATCACGCTCTGGATCAGGGGCGCTGCGACAACTCCACCATAAAACGGAGTACCGTCAACCACGGCCAGCATAGCAAGACGTGGTTTGTCTGCAGGAGCAAACGCCACAAACGAAGCAATATATTCCCCTTGAATATACCCTCCGTTTGCCACTTTTTGCGCTGTACCTGTTTTACCAGCCACGCGGTATCCAGGCAGAAAAGAGCGGCGCCCGGTTCCGTTGGTCACGACAGATTCCAGAACTTCACGCTCTAATTTTGAGGTATCCTCACTGATGACGCGTCGAATTTCCTCTTCTTCAAAAGGGGTAACCACCCTCCCACTAGGCCCGATGATTTCCTCCACTAGCTGTGGTTTCATTAATTTTCCACCATTAGCCACCGCTGAAACCGCCGTCAATAGTTGAATAGGGGTGACGTTATTCGTTTGCCCGATAGACATAGTCGCCAAGTCCAAGGCCGTCGCTTTCTTCTTATTTGCCAGAATACCTAAAGCTTCACCGGACATCTCTATCCCTGTTTTCTGTCCAAAACCGAAATTCCGAAGATATTTATAAAAGGAGTCCATCCCAAGGCGCTGTCCCATTTCGATAAAGCCAGGGTTGCAGGAATTCTCAGCCACTTGCGTGAATGTTTGATCCCCATGCCCGCCCGCTTTCCAACAACGCACATTCTTGCCTAGAACTGTGTAAGCCCCTTTATCAAAAAAGTGCTCAGTAAGCTTAATTTTCTTTTCCTCGAGCGCGGCGGCTAAGGTAATAATCTTAAAGGTCGACCCAGGTTCATATCCGTTCTGAATCGCAATATTACGTCTTGTACTGGGATCGGCTTCCTGGTAATGATTCGGATCAAAGGTCGGTGCAGAAGCCAAGGCTAACATCTTTCCAGTATCTGGCTCCATTACCAAGATAGACGCACTCTTAGGCACCTGTCCATTCATATTAATGCCCTGACCAGACATCAGCTTTTGCAACTCCCGTTCCGCAAAGGCTTGGATATTCTTATCAATGGTTAAGCGCACTGTGTTTCCTTGTTTGGGAGCTAAGTACTGATGCTCCGCCTGAGGAAGTGGAATCCCATTAGCACCAAATTCTTGGAGAATACTTCCTGAAATCCCTTTCAGCTCGGATTCTCTGGTTAACTCTATCCCTTCAAGGCCCTGATTGTCAATTCCAGCGAATCCGATAATATGAGACGCGAGTGTTCCGTTAGGATAATATCGTTGGCTGTCCTCCGTAGTTCCTATCCCCGGTAACGCTAACGCTCGCACTTGAGCTGCCACCTCTGGTTTAACACGCTTTTGGACATATTCCAACGCCGTACGTTTCGTAATATGCCCTTCGACCTCTGCTGCAGATTGACCTAAAATCTGGGACAAGGTCAAGGCCATTTCTTTGACTCGACCAGATTGCCTAACTTCCGCCGGAATCGCATAAACCGTTTCACTGCTGACACTCATCGCTAAAACATTTCCTTGGCGATCCTCAATATTTCCCCGTTTAGGTGCGACGGGAACACCACGGAAGTGAGAATCATCCGCTTTCTTACGCAAATCAGCTCCCTGACTGAGTTGTACGAAACCTAATCGAACGATTAAAACGACTAAAAACAAACTGACACACAAAAAAAGAAAGGCGATTCGTTTACGCATGACAACAAAAGGACTCACAAGTCCTCACCCCCAATTTTCCGGGGTCTCCGCGTACCCAAAGCGCCATTCTTTTAACGTTGTGTTGAAGCAAAAAAGCTCGTAAATATCTGTGAAAATTGACGTACTAAGGTGGGTTTAGTCTCAGTGGCTTGCGTGGCGACTTTGGCTGACGGAGCTCCCATTTGATTCTTGACCCCAGGCACTGCACCTGTTACATACACTACCCCAGCAGGTTTTTCCATACCCATAGATTTTGCGACACTTTCAATCCGACTCACCGCACGAAGCTTATCTGCCTCCACTTGTAGAAGATCATTCTGTGCTTTAATCGCAGAAATCTCTTTCTCAACAGCCCGAACTTGTGCCCCCTGAACAACGGTCAGCTGAATCGTTTCCGCACCGATCGCACCAGTCATTCCAACGATAAAGACCAAGATTAAGATGCTTTTTCCTTTGCCAAACTGTTTTCTTCTTTTCTTAAGATGTGGTTTTCTCTCTGCGGATTTCTGTTTTGATGGCTGCTGCCATTCAATTTTTTCCTGCGCCACTACCAAGGATATTCCTCCTCCGTTTCCTTTATACCGTTATATTTTTTCTGCAACCCGCAATTTAGCACTTCTGGAACGCGGATTTTGCTCGACTTCCTCTTCTGATGGGAGAATGGGTTTTCGGGTCAGTACCTTGGCCACTGCCTTTGCCGCGCACCGACATATCGGCAATTCCGGAGGGCACGTGCAACGTCCAAGCCAGGACCTCATTCTATCTTTCACAATACGATCTTCCAGCGAGTGAAAGGTAATCACACCGATTCGGCCTCCATGATCCAGACAACGCAGTGCCTGATCCAGCACTCGATCCAAGACCCCTAGTTCATCGTTCACAGCAATCCTGATTGCCTGAAAGGTACGTTTAGCCGGATGAGGTCCACTACGCCGAACTGCTGCTGGCATCGCCGCTTTAATCACCTCAACGAGGTCACCAGTTGTTTCCAACGGTCGCTCCTTGCGACTACGAACTATGAATTGTGCAATCCGTTTTGACCATTTCTCTTCCCCATATTTCCAAATAACTTGAGCCAAATTCTCTTCGCTCCAAGTATTCAAAAGTTCTCGTGCTGATAAAGAGCCCGTAGGATCCATGCGCATATCCAAGGGTGCATCCTGCATGTAACTAAAACCACGTTCGGCTTCATCCAGCTGAGGAGACGAAACCCCTAAATCAAATAAAATTCCATTCACGGGCAATCGATCTAATTCCTTTAAGGTTTCTTCCAAATACTCAAAGTTTCGGTTGACTAAAGTGATCCGTTCATCGTTGCCGAAGATTTCTTTCGCGTGACAAATGGCCGAGTCATCTTGATCAAAACAAATCAGCTTTCCGTTGGCGTCAAGCTTCGTTAAAACCCTTTGGCTATGTCCACATCCACCCAGTGTACAATCGACATAATTACCAGCGGGGTTTGTAACGACCGCATCGACAGTCTCTTCGAGCAATACAGTGACATGATGAAAATCCAAGTAAATCCGTTCCTTTCTATATACCTAACTGGACAAGGGATTCCGCAGCACTGGCATAAGCGCCTTCTGCTTGCCGACTGTATTCTGTCCAAAGCGTCTCGCTCCAAATCTCAACACGGCTTGACACTCCAACCAAAACCAGATTTTTCTCCAATTGCGCATAGTCACGCAAATTAGCTGGCAATAGGATTCTTCCCTGCTTATCCAGTTCACATTCCGTCGCCCCAGAAAAAAAGAAACGGACAAAGGCACGAACATCGGGTTGGGTAAACGGCAAAGCGCGCAACTTAGTCTCCAAGGTATTCCACTCTGAAGGAGGATAAACAAACAGACAATGATCTAAGCCTTTGGTCACAATAAATTGTTCTCCCAAGGCCTCTCGGAATTTTGCCGGAATAATCAGCCGACCTTTCCCATCAATTGTATGAATATATTCCCCCATAAACATGTTGTTCACCCCACCATTGTGGTCGCCTACCCCACTTCGCCCCACTATACACCACTAATTCTACGCCCCAAAAGATTATCCTGCAACCTAAAATTCAATCCTTTTTTATAAATAGCTAAAATAAGGAAGAAGGTCCTACTCTTCGCACTCGTCAGACTGTCAAATCCTGTCG
>DATMYU010000519.1:0-8121 GCA_035560775.1 Desulfosporosinus sp. | reverse complement strand
TACTTCCTGTCCATCAGGAAACATTAGCCTTAGTCTTAATTCGTCTTTGATGCTCGGGTTTTGTTCTATGAAGATTACCAACTGTTTGGGTATATAGAATACCGTTTCTTCCTGGTCTCCTTCATATTTGGCTATTTCTTTGGCTTTGCTGATTCCGTATTCAAGCATTCTGATGACCATGCACTCATCGTTTAGGGTCTGTATCTCTATGTGATAATGATCGGATTTATTGTCAACATCGCTGAGTTTCAGAAACAAGTCTCCTCTTAGTATATTATAAGCATCGTCAACGAATTCATTGCTTGAGAAACTCACTTCAGTTGCTTCTTCTGCATAGTTTTCTTTGAATAGGCTGTTTAACATGTTTATCAGTACTTTGCTAGATACTGTGAACAGGGATTTCAGTATTTCATCCAGCTTCACCCGTTCCGAGCTAGCCTGATTTTTGGGCACGTTATTCACCTACCTTCTGTAAATATTATACTATAGGCTACTATCTATGACTACTCTGGGATTGCCAATGAAACAACTCCTCATTAATGGAATAATCCTGATACATCGTTGGGCTGTGTCGCTAGTGTTTATTAGAATCAATTCGCACTTCAAAGGTATTGGCGTTAATAAGAATCATAATCTTTCCCTGAGTGCGAGCAATAGAAAGGATTTTCCCTGCGCCGCCGGGTTTGTCGTTCCATACCACAAGCACATAATTACTTTGTTTGACCATGTATTCCTTTTTCTTTCTGATGCAATCTTTACTGTAATGACGCTGCAAAAGAGTTTCCTTATCGCATCGTTCCACAATAGAAAAGTACCTGTCACGCTGTGCTATCGTCCAATTTGCCGCCTGATCCTCACAGGGAATAACGCACTCCAGGGTAGTTTCGGGATAGTCTCTTTTGAGGTCAAGGACGATTTCTGCCACAAACTGGCCGACACCTAAATCAACACCACTAATGAAATGAGTAACTCCCAAAGCTTCTATCAAGTAGACCGCCTGTTCCTTCAGTACCTGCTTCAACCGCAGACAATCGGCGTTTTTTTCGTCAAACTCAATAGGAATGCTTGGAGTACGGGGTTCCGCAAAGCAGCAGGCAGTCCTTATATTGGAATCTTTAATAATCATCGTTGTTTTAGGCAACCACCTTTCTCATAATAATACGGAATTAAAGCATATATTCTCTTGCATTATAAGGAATATATTTCCCTATGTCAATAGAAACATATGCTGTAATTCCGTATAACGAGCGGATGTATTGTCTATAATCATATACAAGGTGGTGAATTGCAATGTATGAGGATTTATTTTACGAAAGATTAACTACGCTCCGCACACAAAAAGGAGTTTCCGCAAGGGATATGAGCCTGTCTTTAGGTCAAAGCGAAAGCTATATCAATAAAATTGAGAACAAAAAGTCTCTGCCATCCATGACAGGATTTTTTTATATCTGCGAATACCTAAATGTCCCTCCAAAAGATTTCTTTGATGACGAAGTAAGCTTTCCGACAAAATTAAACGACTTAATTAATGAGTCAAAGAAGCTAAGCAATGGCCAATTGGAACATCTTCTGGCTATCATTAAAGACTTGAAGACAACGTAAGAAAAGCAGGTAAAATTAAAATACAGCCTGCTTCTTTTTTGGTCTTCCTCCAGCCTTACCCATATGTGTGCTCGTTGCATATTTTACAATCTATGGGTAGGGAAACAAGGAGACAGGTCCGTTGTTTTACCCCTGCTTTGCTACAGTCCCTTTGCTCGACTGTATTTGTGGCAGAATTGCCTGGATGAAACGAATCCAGCGCCTAGAATTAAGGAAAGACAATCTACCGAGTGCAGGGACTGCAAACGCTCCCTTTCTTGATCCATACTATATCCCTTGAGTAAATCGGCCTGAGCCGCCACTCCAACCGCAGTTGGAGATCTCTTACATAAATTCAGCATGCTTTTCAATGACCTTAACGAAATTCCCGACACGTTTAACCGCGACCGCACGCTTGAATACATAGAGGTTTCTATTTCACGCTCATCATATTTTCCTACAACCCAACGCACTTGACTTAGGTCAACATTATTCGTCACACCGAAATAATGAAAGGGACTGAGCAACTTTCGTTCAATCGCTTTCCATAACCTGATTTCGGCAGCAATCCTGCCCTCGAAATAGGAATAGATACTTCGCGTCCATCCACTGTCTCCGGTGTTGCCGTTAGCCCCAGTAAGATCCTAGGCCTGTAGTTAATCTAATAGTTCTTGATAGAATGGGGCCACTGCATGATGGAATTCGTCAATCACGATATAATCATAGAACTCCGGTGAGGTGATCTCTGTAAGTTTTTTGGAGTTAAAGGATTGGATGGATACAAACAAATGGTCAAAACTATCGGGTTTGAGTCCACCGACCATCATCGAACCGAAGTTAATATCTTTGAGTATCCCTTGAAAGCAGGCCAGACTCTGGCTTAAGATTTCCGGTGAGCGACAAAGGTAGTCTATTTGCCTGTTAAATCATCGCCTGGTGAGATGGGCAATTAGGACTTTGTTATTCTTCAAATGATTGCAGCTGTTACTTCTTTCATGGTTTTCAATCTTTAGCTTTAGTATTCTATAGCTCAAATAAAAAAATTGTCGATTTATCAGGTAGAAGAGAAGTACCTGGACCCTACGTGGAACGACAAAAAATGACAGCCCGTTAGCATATTTCGCCGAGTACTTAATTTCATAAGTTTGTTTCGTTCATTGGCTCCACCCTTTCGGTTGACCACTGTTCAAAACTTTATAACCCAACTCCTTCGCTCCCTCCCATTACAGGAGTCTCCATCACTACTAGGGTTATTCCGCCCCTATACTTCGCATCGGTACTCTCATCCTTGTGGGTCTTCCACTTGGATTTCTCCCTTAACATCAAAGTCGTAGGTTCCCACGTTCCACACAGAAGCCTGTGCTAAGTTCACGCCACCTTTATGCCGGTCACCATCTGGTCAGTAAACAGTTTCTTCCAGATTTATCCCAAGGTAAGGGTGCCCCTTGGTTTTGATGACATCCGATTGGTTTCGACACGTGATCAGTGGTTCATTGATTCGTCTCCATAACACGTACCTAACGAGATCAAGTCTCGCCTTTTCCTTAACGCTCACTACCTGGCTTTTGACCAAAGCAGCTTAAGGCGGTTTGGAATCTCTACCTGTATAGCGATTCCGAAGGGCCTACCTTCATCTTCCGTGCAGCATAGCTGCTATTCATGCGACACGAATTGTCGCAATGAACGCGCCTTCGTGGCGCACCACCCTTCCCCAATCTGGAAATGATCCGGTGAGTGGTCTTTATCAGAGTCCATGAACTACATCCTGATCTAATATCTTTTTTCGTTCTTTCCAGTCCGGCATATGGATACTTAAAAAATCATAAAACAGTTTGCTGTGATTTGGATAAATAAAGTGAACTAGCTCATGCAGTACAACATACTCAATACACGCGGGTTTCGCCTTAACTAAATACTGGTTAAATGTTACAACGCCTCTTTGCACGCTGCAACTTCCCCAAAGCGTTTTCATTTTTCGTAAAACAATCTTAGGATAGGCGACCTCATATTTCCTTATAATCGGATATAACTTTTCCATTTCTGTTGACAAAATCAGCAGTGATTCTTTTCTCCACCATTTTTCAAACAGTGCAAATAGATAATCTTGATTGTTAATGTCTTTGCTACAAACATGTATGATTTTGCCTTCTTTATAAACAACGTTTTTATCGCAATGTGCTACTGAAAATATTAAATCTTCGCCCAACAGTTTTATCGACATTCCATTTCTTATCTCTGCCGTTGCAGCATAACCCGTGGTTTTGCTGAATTTGTCCCATTTAGCCTCAATCCAGGCGCTTTTTTCTTCCAAAAAATTTCTTATCCATTCAACGGGAGCAGATTTTGGCGTGGAGAGCTTAATCGTTTGGTCTGGGAAAACTTTTAGTCGGCAAGTTTTCATCTGCTTGCGCTCTATTTCCACATATACAAGTCTTTTTGATGATGGTAATGTAATCTCCTGTATCTCCATACTAGTACCCCTTTTTTGCAACCATCATTATCTCATCAATAATAATATCGATGGTGTCCAACGACCAATTCAGATTGTTATCCTCCATATAATCAAACAACAGGTCATCCAGTTTCTTTTTAATATTTCTATGGACAATTACGTTGTCTCTCCAGTCACGCTTTGCATACTCAACAATCGTGGATTTAATTTTCAATGATAACCTGCCCAGCCCATCCTCGTTGTATCCAGTGACTTCACCCAGCGACTTTTTAATTCCGCTGCACACTGCACCGTAAAACCCCTTGGCATGACCATCGTCCATAATGATTTCCGGATACACAACAGAGCTTCTGCCCTCTCTATAGTCTTCTGCCATATTTTCCATGGAATAAAGATATTTTTCGCTGTCACGTTCTGCCAAATACAATTGAATCGTCTTGTTAATTCGTTCCATAAAGGTCATATACATAATTGGATCGTCATACCGACGACTTTCAAGAACTTCCACTTGACGAGTTTGGATGGCTTCCGATTTTGCTTCTTTTGAACCAAGTCTTGCCAACTGTTCTTGCATCTTGTCTTTATTCAACATATCAAGCGGCTCAATAATAATCTTGGCATCTTCCGCATTTACATAGGTATTCAGTAATTGTCTGATACCATCTTCATACTTGGAAAAGTCCACACTATCATTAAAGCGGAGCGAAACACTGTCTTTTAGTTTCTTAAAAAAAAGATAATCACGGCGGTATTCCTCAGACTTTTCAAATCCTACAGACTCAAACAGTCCATAACTCGCATAGAGAAAATCTACCTGCTTCGCAAACGAAGACAGCTTTTCGTAAAAATCTTTTCGGATGTCATATTCACGTAAACGTTCCTGCCACACATTAGCACTGGTTTCTTTCTTAGAGATTCCTTCAAAGACTTTCCAAAGTTCATGATGCGTTTTTTCAAGCTTTGTTTTCTGTTCAGATACCGCAGAAATTGCATTTCCGATGTCCTCTCTGGCAAAGCCGCTCATGCCGGATTTTTCATCGCTATATAAATCCAATGCCGAATTTAGTTTTTTGAAAATGCCGATATAGTCCACAATTAGACCAAAATCCTTATTTTCATATACACGGTTCACTCGTGCGATTGCCTGCAACAAGGTATGGTCTTTCAGGGGCTTATCCACATATAAAACACCTGCAATCGGTGCATCAAATCCAGTTAAAAGCTTATCTTTGACAATAAGTAAATCGACATCACCGTCAGGGTCAATGAATGTCCCTGTAACAAAGTCTTCATACGTCTCATAATTGTTTTTGTATAATGGGTCAACTTCTTTTCGGAAAAAGTCAGCAATAATCTTTTCTGACTCTTTAGTGTTCTCCTCGTCTTCTCCCTCTTTGTGTGTGTTAGGTGTAATTACAACAGCAGGTTTGATCCCTCCTAAGTTCTTAAGTAAATAGAACAGTTCTACGGCGGCGGCTCGTGAAGAACATGTCAGCATTGCCTTGTAGCCCTTCGGCTTTACATAACCGATGAAATGTTCGTGCAAGTCAAACGCAACCATGTTCAAGCGTTGCTTTGTCTGCGCAATAGCTACAAATCTACTGTACTTTTGTTCTAGATCCTTGCGTGCATCCTCTGGCAAACCGACAGTGATATGTTTTAAGTGCTCGTTGATTTGTTTGCTTGTAACCTTCTGGGGAACCACTCTTCCTTCATATATAATGGGCACTGTAACACGGTCATCTATAGCATCCTGCAAGGTGTATTTATCAATCAACGGGCCAAATTTAAGATAAGTGTTTTTTGCACTTTCTATCGTTTCCTTTCCGTTATTCTTTGGTTGCTTTAAGAGCGGTGTTCCCGTAAAGGCAATCTTTGCAGCATTGGGCAGCACCTTGCGCATATAGATATTCATCTTGCCATATTGCGTTCTGTGTCCCTCATCAATAAACAGAAAAATATTATCCTTTTCATTACTGTAATCTTGCTTAATTGCCGTTTCGAATTTGTTAACCAGTGCCGTAATAACCGTATTCCCGTCTTCTTTCAAGAGCTCAATCAAACCCGTGCCCGTTTTAGCTCGATGAGGACTCATTTTAGTATTAATAAAGTTGTCACGGATTTGTTTGTCTAGGTTGATACGGTCGGTAACCATAATGAACCTCGGGTCTTTAATCTGGCTGTCAGATCTCAAGCTTTCCCGCAAAATCATCTTAGTCAGCATAATCATGGTCAGGGTCTTGCCTGAACCTTGCGTGTGCCACACAACGCCATTTCTAGTGCCGGCATTATCTCTTAGCAAGACACGATCCATGCACTTTTGAATAGCAAAATATTGCTTATAGCGGGCAATCTTTTTTGCATTGTTATCGTAAATAATGAAATTGCGAATGAGATCCAGCAAGCGCTTGGGCTGCAACAGAGAAACAAGCGCTCTGTCCTGCTCTTTCGTTTGTCCATCGGGCGAACATTTTCTACACCAGTCCTGCAACCAGTCCTTGTCGTCCTCATGCCACGAAACAAAGTATTTGCTCGGTGTACCGCAGGTGCCATACAAAACCTTATCAGGGTTTACTGCGAAAACAAGCTGCGAATATTGGAAAAGCTGTGGGATATAGTCGTTGCCCCAGTTTCGTATGTTCTGTGTGACGCCTTCCATCACGTCAACACCGGACTTTTTGCATTCGATAACTACGAGAGGAATACCATTCACCAAAACAACAATATCCGGACGGGCAAATTGACCATTCGGACGTTCTACTTCAAATTCATCGGTCACCTGAAAAGTGTTATTTTCGGGGTGTTCAAAGTCAATATAGTCGATATCAAAAGACTGTCTTGTGCCATCAGGCAGGGATTCTTCCAGGCTTTTGCCCGTACAAAGCAAATCGTAGATTTCTTTATTAGCCGCAAACAACCCAGCTGCACTTTGCAGGTTGATAGCACGAATGGCATTGGCAATTGAGCCACCCGAAAAGAAACGCTTTTCACTGCCGAACGGATAGGTTCGTTTGCTTAAAAACGACTGCAATTCATCCTCAAACAGCACTCTTTTGCGAGAGCCGCGCCTTTGCTCTGCTTCACTCCTTGGTACGATGGTGTATCCTAATTTTTCAAGGACTTTTAATGCCCTGTCCTGCGACTCTAGGCGTTCATTAAATATTGTATGGGTTGGCATGGCATTCTCTCCTCGTATCTGTTTTGGAGTGTTCAGACAAACACCACTTTAAGCAGATATAGCAGGACTATAAACAGCCCTGCTCGTCTCCTGCTCTATTCTGAATCTTTTGGTGGGCACGGGTCATTTCCATGACTGTCTGAGGACTGGATTTTTCCGTCTAGCCCATGAATTAAAAATTCTGTACCCTGGTTGCGGCTTATCTCTCTGCCTGCGTCAACAGCCTCTTTCTTTGTATCAAAATAGCCGCTGGAGCGCTGGCCACCGCCACGTTTTACATCCCAACCACCGTTGGTGTTGTGTACTACATGATGAGTATCTCTTGGCATAATCTTACCTCCTACGCTACCGATATTTCTATTCCATTTGAAAACTTGTTCCAATAACTTATGACTAATTCCTTATTATCTCTAACCCACTTTTGGGCAGCTTTTATTTGATGTGGCGAGATTTTACCACTGCATGCCAAAATTTCTGCATCTTCAATTGCGATGGACATAGACGCACTTGATGTGGACACATGCAAATGCGCCTTGTTGTGCTTGCCTTGTTCATTAGTGTAAACTTCAAATTTAATTCCATTTATCTTTGCCATTTGAACAAAATCGGAAATGTTTCTTAAAAACATCTCCCATTCCCCAAACTTCATCTTTTCTTCTTCAGTCATACACTCACCCTAACAATTCCGTTTAACAGTAACTGCATCAGAGCTTTTTTCTTCTGTTTCCACTGTTCCAGCTCTTGTTCCCAAAGGTCAATTTTACGGTCAGCAGCAGAGAGAATATTGGCAATGGCAGTTTGTTCTTCAATTGTTGTTGGAATAGAAACCTCTATTGATTCTATCGTTTTTGCGTTTAAGCTTGGAACTCCCGTGGATTCATTGTATTTCCACCAGTTTATACCACAGAAA
>DATMYU010000518.1:0-3875 GCA_035560775.1 Desulfosporosinus sp. | reverse complement strand
CTTTGAATACTCATTGCATGGTGGACCTAAGAGGTATCCGCTGCCTTAATAATCACGCCGGACATATTTTATCGGAAAGCCACTTTATTTCGGAAGGTATTTACAACATAACCTCGAATACGTATTATATAACAGATACGTTGTACAAGTACAGACTACATATTCTACTCATATCTCTAGAAAGGACGAATTATATGACATTAACAGAACGCTTAGACACACTGCCCGTATCCCGGTTTCATTATCTCCTGCTGTTCACAGCTGGTTTAGGTTGGATGTTCGACTCCATGGACACCGGTATTGTTTCCTTTGTTCTTCCCGTATTAATGAAGGCTTGGAATCTGAGTCCTGAGCAAGTCGGCACAATCGGAAGTATGGGGCTTGTCGGTATGGCAATCGGAGCTATTCTTTCCGGGACCATTGCTGACATTTTCGGTCGTAAGAAGGTTTTTGCCGCAACACTCGTCATCTACAGTTTCGCAACCGGCTTATGTGGGTTGTCCTGGAACTACGAATCACTCTTGCTCTTTCGTTTTTTGGTTGGATTCGGCTTAGGTGGCCAACTTCCTGTCGCCGTGACGTTGATGAGTGAGTTTTCTCCAGCTAAACACCGTGGTAAATTTCTTGTTCTATTAGAAAGTTTCTGGGCTCTAGGATGGCTCTTGGCCGCTCTGATCTCTTATATCATCATTCCTCGCTTCGGTTGGCAGACCGCGTTCTATATTGGCGCACTTCCTGCTCTCTATATTTTTTATCTTTGGCAAGCTATTCCAGAATCGCCACGCTATTTAGCGTCAAAGGGCGACTTCGCTCAAGCGGAAGCCATTGTGAAAATTATCGAAACGCAGTCTGGGGTAATTCGCACTGCAACTAAACTCGATTCTCAGCCTATTTCGCAAAATCCACCTGAAGTGGCCGTTAAAGAGCTCTTTTCCAGCAAATTTATAAGACGTACAATCTTTCTCTGGATTCTCTGGTTCGGCGTGGTCTACGCCTATTACGGAATCTTCACCTGGCTGCCTTCTCTACTGGCCCTGAAGGGATTTTCTCTAACCAAAAGCTTCGAGTACGTCATGGTAATGACTATAGCTCAGATCCCCGGATATTTCAGTGCTGCGTATTTAGTGGACAAGGTCGGCCGGAAGCCCACGCTGTCTGCTTATCTTCTTGGAACGGCCATTTGCGCCTATTTCTTTGGTCAAAGCTCAGATGTCCAAACTATTTTGCTGATGGGATCCTTGATGTCCTTCTTTAACCTTGGTGCCTGGGGAATTGTCTATACCTATACCCCAGAACTTTACCCGACCCATGCCCGGGCGACCGGATCTGGTTGGGCTGCCGGATTTGGCCGAATCGGAGGAATTATTGCCCCTGTGGCTGTCGGGTTAATGATGGGATCTTACCATTTGTCATCTCAATCCGTTTTCCTCATGTTTGCGGCTGTACTGATCCTAACTGCTTTAAACGTTATCATTCTTGGTGAAGAAACAAAAGGCCGTCCAATGATATCTTAAAATGTAACATTAAGGCAATTAATGCATACCGTGTATTATGAACGAAATGATTTCCACATCCCAATAGCCTCAGGCTCTGAAAGTGAAGCCCAACGCCAGATTGCTCCTCTAATTCCGGTTAAGAAGGCAGTAAAAAGCAGTTGATTGACATCCGCTTTTTACTGCCTTCAAGCATTGTTTTGCTTAACTTACCTTAACACCTTAAGGTATTGCTTTTCCGCACACCTCTATGTGCATATCAGCACTCCTCCATGTAAAAGCATCCTTCTAGTCTAAACGGGCAGTTTAGAAACTATCTGCATACAGAGACATCCCCCCTGTCTTTAATCAGACAAGGGGGATGTCTCTCGTTTAGAAGCGGTCATGGTTACGATTAGGCCATGAACAATTTGACATCGTCTTCAACGGTTGAGATACCTGCAATTCCAAAGTTATCAACTAAAACCTGGACTACATTCGGAGACAAGAAACCCGGAAGCGTGGGTCCTAAGTGAATATTTTTTACACCCAGGTGCAGAAGGGCCAGTAAAACGATAACTGCCTTTTGCTCGTACCAAGAGATATTGAAGGAGATTGGGAGTTTGTTAATATCATCTAAGCCGAAAACTTCTTTGAGTTTCAAGGCGATGACTGCTAAGGAATAGGAGTCATTGCATTGGCCAGCATCGAGAACTCTGGGAATCCCACCGATATCCCCTAGGTTGAGCTTGTTATATTGGTATTTTGCACACCCTGCTGTGAGGATCACGGTGTCTTTAGGTAGTGCTTTCGCGAAGTCAGCATAATAGTCACGACTCTTCATGCGACCATCACAACCAGCCATGACGAAGAAGCGCTTAATCGCTCCGGTTTTCACTGCATCAATGACTTTGTCAGCGAGGGCCATGACTTGATTGTGGGCAAATCCTCCGACAAGTTCGCCAGTTTCGATTTCTGTTGGTGCTGGACATTTTTTAGCATGGGCGATGAGTGCAGAAAAATCTTTAGCTTTGCCGTCCGCACGGTCTGCGATGTGCTTAACTCCTTCAAAACCGACAACACCGGTGGTGTAGACACGGTCTTTATAGGAATCTTTCGGCGGAACGAGACAGTTCGTAGTCAAAAAGATTGGACCGTTGAAGGAAGCAAATTCTGTGACTTGTTTATGCCAAGAATTACCGTAGTTACCGACGAAATTCTCATATTTCTTAAAGGCTGGATAGTAGTGGGCTGGGAGCATTTCACCGTGTGTATAGACATCCACGCCGGAACCTTCTGTTTGAATGAGTAATTCTTCGAGGTCTTTCAGATCGTGACCACTGATCAGAATGGCTGGGTTCTTTCTAACTCCGAGATTTACCTTAGTGAGTTCCGGGTTACCGTAGGATGTGGTGTTAGCCTTATCCAGAAGGGCCATCACATCAACTCCAAATTTGCCTGTTTCTAAGACGAGGGCAACGAGGTCGCCGACAACGAGCGTGTCATCAAGTGTGGCTGCCAAGGCTTTTTCAATGAAGGCGAAGATGCCTGCCTCTTTGTATTCAAGAGTATACGCATGTTCTGCATAAGCTGCGATTCCTTTTAAGCCATAGGTGATCACTGCTCTGAGTGAGCGAATATCTTCGTTTTCCGTGGCTAAGACTCCAACGAGTGCTGCTTTCGCTTCGAACTCCTCAGCGGGTGCCGTCCAAGTTGCTGCATCGTGTAAATTTTCCGGAATCGCGCCACCCACTCTAAGGAGTGCTTGTTTAAGATCTTCGCGGAGTCTGAGAGCTTCTTGAATTCGTTCTACAAAACGACTTTTATCGAAATTGGCATTCGTAATCGTGCTAAAGAGACTTTCCATAATGAATTTATCAACATCTTTGCGGATGAGATGACGTTCACGTGCTTGAACTGCATAAATCGCGATCCCCTTTAGAGTGTAAATTAAGAGATCTTGCAATTTGGCAACATTTTCAGTTTTACCACATACCCCTTTGATCGTACAACCGGTTCCTTTAGCTGTTTCCTGACACTGATAACAAAACATACCCATTTTTGTTTTCCCCCAATTCTTTATTTTAATGCTTGCTCTAGCTCAATTTGACTAAGTTTAGTTTACATCAAATCCATGTGTAGTACTGTGATTAGAGAGATCCTTTTGGTGTGCGATAAATCACACCCTTATTTTTGAGAAATTGATATGAAAGACTATTTAAAAGGCTTTTTTGTTACCGATACTCATCACCTTTCACCAATGAACCCACTCCAACTATCACCATTCTACTAAAGGAAGGTCAAAGGTTCCTTATTGCCTGCAAGAGTTATGGACCTCCACTTATCCATCATGGTACCTAATTGCTGTACTCCTTCTGCTTACTGGTAACGTCTTTAATTACC
>DATMYU010000517.1:0-6664 GCA_035560775.1 Desulfosporosinus sp. | reverse complement strand
GAGTTAATTCCAGCGGTCCAAGTTCTTAAACTGATAGGTAAGCACCTTTCCCCAATACGGCCTGGCCGACAATTTCCTAGATATCAAAATCAGATTTCAGCAGTAGGGTTCCAGTACAGAATTATTTGAGATTTAACATGTGTGATAGGACTTTTACAGATGCTTTTCGGGCATCTGCTTTTGTGTTGCTCAAAATTCAAAAACGCCTGTGTTTTCTATGTTATTCCGTGTATGCGACAACCCCAGCGTTATCACTTTTCTACCGCTGGGGTTTTTCATGAGCTTAACTTAATGACATTGACCTTAAGGGGAGCATATCAATCAAGACGTTCTGGCTATCATTTTATATCCCAAACTATTTTCACCGCGTAGCTTCCATATACCTTTGCTATACAACAAATTCCACCGAATATTCTCATCTAATAACTTGTTCCAATTCTATAGCCTAAGTCTTGGAGGAAGAAAGATCTCTCCTATTTAAGCACGCTTTTACCCATAAGGAATTTATCAACTTCCCGTGCTGCAAGCTTTCCTTCTTGGATAGCCCAAACAACGAGGCTCTGTCCTCTTCTCATATCACCCGCGGTGAATACCTTCTCCACATTGGTCTCGAAAACCTCGTATTCCGCTTGCACATTGCTCTTGGAATCTCTCTCCAGCTTAAGCTCACTCGGAATCGTATCTTCCGGTCCTAAAAATCCCATGGCAAGCAACACAAGGTCAGCAAGCCATACTTTTTCGCTGCCCGGAACTTCTTGGGGGACCATTCTTCCTGAGGAGTTTTTTACCCAGGTGATTTCTACGGTATGGACCTCCTTGACCTCACCACCCTCATTTCCCACAATTTTCTTTGTGGAGATCAGGTAATTTCTCGGATCCTTTCCATAGAGGCTTATGGCCTCTTCTTGACCGTAGTCTACTTTATGTTTCATGGGCCATTCCGGCCATGGATTAGACTCATCTATTCTCGCTTTCGGCGGTTCAGGCATAATTTCAAACTGATAGACGCTCTCGCAACCATGCCGTATGGATGTGGCGACACAGTCAGTTCCTGTATCCCCGCCGCCAATAATAATAACATTCTTGCCCTTAGCGCTTATATAATTGCCGTCTAAAAGATTGGAATCCAGGAGGCTTTTGGTATTAGCCTTCAGAAAATCGATCGCAAAGTGAACACCTTTAAGGTCTTTTCCTTCGACATCCAGACCCCGTGACTTGGTTGCTCCTGCACACAACACAACCGCATCATACTGATCAACCAGTGCCTGAGCACTGATATCCCGGCCTACCTCTGTATTCAGCACAAATTGGATTCCGGATGCCTTCATCAGTTCGAGGCGCCTTTCTACAAATCGTTTTTCAAGCTTCATATTAGGTATCCCGTACATCATCAGGCCGCCTGCTCTGTCGTTTCTCTCATAAACCGTTACCTCATGACCTACTATATTTAAATAATAGGCTGCTGACATCCCAGCTGGGCCTGAACCGACAACTGCGATTTTCTTTCCGGTTGCTTTGGATTTTTTCGGTATTACCCAGCCTTTGGCAAATGCTTTCTCGATGATTTCATATTCAATAGTATTGACGGTTACCGACTCCAAAATATGACCTTCTGTACATGATCCTTCACATGGCGCAGGACATACTCTTCCCGTAAATTCCGGGAAGGGATTGGTTCTAATCAGCCTTTTGTAAGCGTCCTCCCACTGTCCCTTATAAACCAGTTCGTTCCATTCCGGTATAAGATTGTGTACAGGACATCCCGCTGCCATACCCTTTAATAGTACACCGCCATTGCAAAAAGGAACTCCGCAGTTCATACATCTAGCGCCCTGAGTTTTTACTTCCTCAGGATCTTGAGGAAGCCTTAGCTCGTTCCAGTCTTTGATTCTTTCTTCTGGAGATCGTTTCAGTGGATTAATTCTTTCATACTCTAAAAATCCAGTCACTTTTCCCATTGTAAGTCCCACCTTAATTTCCTAAAGTCCTTTAATTCTTAAAATGCTCTTCGAATGCGACCATCAAGGCTTCTTCACCGCTTAAACCCGACTTGTGAGCCTTATCAATGTTTTCAAGCATACGTTTGTAATCTTTAGGAATGATCTTGCTGAATCTCAGCGCATAGCCTTTCCAGTCATCAAGAACCTTCTTGCCCTGTGGACTACCTGTATATTCAACATGTTTTCTGACCATGTCCTGGATTTCATTCAGTTCTTCTTCAGATTCAATTTTTTCCAGTAAAACCAAGGACTTGTTGCAATATATCTCGTCGAAGTCCAGAATATAGGCTACACCGCCAGACATTCCCGCTGCAAAGTTTCTGCCTGTTTTACCCAAGACAACCACTTTACCACCTGTCATATACTCACAGCCATGGTCACCGACACCTTCCACAACCGCTTTAACTCCGCTATTCCTGACGCAGAATCTCTCTCCTGCAATCCCATTAATATAGGCTTCTCCTGAAGTTGCCCCGTAAAAGGCGACATTTCCGATCAGGATATTTTTCTCAGGATCAAAGTCAGAGGTTTTAGGAGGATAAACCACAATTTTTCCGCCAGAGAGGCCTTTTCCTAAATAGTCATTGGAATCTCCCTCGAGTTCTAGAGACATTCCTTTGGGAATAAATGCTCCAAAGCTCTGTCCTGCTGAACCTACAAAGGTAAGTTTAATGGTATCTTCGGGAAGTCCATTGACGCCGTATCGCTTCGAAATTTCACTTCCGACGATGGTTCCGACAACCCTATCGACATTATTAATCTTCAGTTTAGCCCTTATGGACTTCTTGTTCTCAAGCGCCGGCTGGCACACCCTAAGAAGCTTTTTCATGTCGAGTGATTTTTCCAGCATATGGTTCTGAGACTGAGTGTTGAATCGACTGACATCGGCACCTGCATATGGTTGATACAGAATCTGAGACAGATCAAGATTCGTTGCCTTCCAGTGTTTAATCTTCTCTTTAGTTTTAAGCCTATCTGTCCGTCCAACCATTTCATGGATTGACCTAAAGCCCAGTTTAGCCATAATTTCACGCATTTCCTGCGCAACAAATCGCATGAAGTTCTCCACATACTCAGGTTTACCAGTGAAGTTTTTTCTCAACCTTTTATCTTGAGTGGCTATCCCTACAGGACATGTGTTGAGATTACAAACCCTCATCATGACACAACCTATGACAATGAGAGGAGTTGTCGCAAAGCCAAATTCCTCTGCCCCAAGCATTGCCGCAACAACAACATCCCTACCTGTTAGCAGCTTGCCATCGGTTTCCACAATTACCCTGTCTCTCAACTTGTTGAGCACCAGAGTCTGATGGGTTTCGGCAAGACCCAGCTCCCAGGGGAGACCTGCATTTCTAATACTTGTTCTCGGAGAAGCTCCTGTCCCTCCGTCATAGCCACTGATCAGGATGACGTCCGCTTTTCCTTTGGCTACCCCTGCAGCAATTGTCCCAACACCCACCTCAGAAACGAGCTTAACGCTAATCCGTGCCTCTTTGTTGGCATTTTTAAGGTCATGAATCAGTTCCGCCAAATCTTCAATCGAGTAGATATCATGATGGGGCGGTGGTGAAATAAGATCGACACCTGGCGTCGAATGCCTTACCTTGGCAATTTCCGGATAAACCTTACGCCCTGGAAGTTGACCACCTTCCCCAGGTTTTGCTCCTTGAGCCATTTTTATCTGTATCTCTTGAGCATTAACCAAGTAATGGCTGGTCACGCCAAAGCGTCCGGAAGCGACCTGCTTTATGGCGCTGTTTTTAGTATCCCCGTTAGTCATGATCGTGAATCGATCGGGATCCTCGCCACCTTCACCGGTGTTGCTCTTGCCGCCCAGTCTATTCATAGCGATAGCAATACATTCATGGGCTTCCTTGCTGATTGAGCCATAGGACATGGCCCCAGTCTTAAACGTTCTGACGATGGAATCAACCGATTCCACCTCTTCAACTGGAATCGTATCTCCTGTACTGCACTTGAAATCGAGAAGATCCCTTAGGGTACATACTTCTTCTCCATTGACCTTTTTAGAAAACTCTTTATACAGAGAGTAATCCCCTTCTCTGCATGCTTTTTGAAGCATATAGATGGTTTCAGGATTGTAGAGATGAATTTCTCCGCCCTCTTTGCACTGGAAGCATCCACCCACTTCCAAGGTGTCTGTATACGGTGAATTTTCAAGATAGGCACTAACATGCCGCATATGATTCTCGATAGCAATTTCTTCAAGTCCTATACCTTCCACTCTGGAAGGGGTCTTCGTGAAATATTTGTCAATAAGGTCTTTCCGAAGACCTACTGCCTCAAAAATTTGGGCTCCGTGATAGCTGCGCACGGTTGAAATACCCATTTTAGTGAGGACTTTAAGAATTCCTTTGACAGAAGCTTTTATAAAGCTCTTTTTACCCTCTTCATAAGTTAATCCGTCCAGCAACGCTTTTTCGGCAAGATCCTTAATAGTTTCATAGGCTAGATACGGATTAATAGCTGTGACACCATACCCAATCAAAGTACAGAAATGGTGCACTTCCCTTGGTTCTCCTGATTCCAGTACGATTCCAAGGTTGGTCCTGATCTCTTTTCTGATCAGATGGTGATGAAGTCCTGCTGACGCCAAAAGTGCAGGGATGGCTGCGAAACTCTCATTGACACCCCTGTCAGAGAGAATAATGATATTAGCCCCTTCACTAATGGCTTTATCAGTTTCTCTAAAAATTCTATCCAAGGCCTTTTCCATCGACTTAGCCCCTTCCGAGGCTTTATAAAGAATGGATAGGGTTGCTGTTTTAAATTTGTCATTATTAAGATGCTTAATCGTATTCAGCTGTTCATTGGTCAGAATCGGATGCTCCAAGAAGATGCTGGCTGAATTTCTTTGATCAGGATCCAACAGGTTGCCAGTATCCCCAAGGAGTATGCTGCTTGAAGTGATGAGTTCTTCTCTTATCCCATCGATCGGGGGATTGGTGACCTGTGCAAAAAGCTGTTTAAAGTAAAGGTACAGCATTTGAGGTTTTTCAGATAATACAGCGAGTGGCGAATCCATGCCCATGGCTCCAATCGGATCGACGCCTTGTATCACCATCGGCAGAATGATTGTCGTTATATCCTCAAACGTATATCCGAAGGCTTTCTGCTGCTTAATCAGATCCCCGCTTACTTCCTCTTCCTGCACCTTCTCAACTGGTATATCGGTAAGCTGAACGATATGCCGGTTATTCCATTCTGCATAGGGGTAGTCTATCGAGACACTTTCCTTGAGTTCTTCATCAGAGATAATTCTCTGCGCTTCGGTATCGATCAGCAACATTTTACCTGGTTCCAACCGACCTTTATATTTTACGTTTTCAGGCTTGATGTCTAAGACCCCAACTTCTGAAGCCATAACCACCTTATCGTCTTTGGTTACGTAATACCGAGAAGGTCGGAGTCCGTTTCTGTCCAATACTCCACCGATGACCACACCGTCAGAGAAACCCATGGCTGCGGGACCATCCCAAGGCTCCATTAAATAGTCATGGAATTGGTAAAAGTCCTTTTTCGCCTTAGACATCAGCTCATTCTTTTCCCAAGGCTCAGGAATCATCATCATCACAGCATGAGGAAGCGACCTTCCAGTGAGGTGAAGGAATTCAAGACTATTGTCGAACATCGCAGAGTCACTGCCAGATTCGTCGACGATAGGATATACTTTGGAGAGATCCTCAAAAAGCGGTGAATCGATACATTGCTGTCTCGCTTTCATCCAATTGACATTTCCTCTAATGGTATTGATTTCGCCGTTATGAACGACATACCGATTGGGATGTGCTCTCTCCCAGCTCGGGAAGGTGTTAGTGCTGAACCTTGAATGAACCATAGCTAACGCAGATGTAAAATCAAGATCTGCCAGGTCAAGATAGAAATTTCTTAGTTGTTCTGCTGTAAGCATGCCTTTATAGACAATCGTCTTTGAGGAAAGGCTGGCGAGATAGAAGATGCCTCCCTTGTCTTCACTCATCGGAGCTATGACTTTTTCTGCTCTTTTCCTTATAATATAAAGCTTTCTTTCAAAATCCATCTTATCCGATAGATCGGCATCTTTACCGATAAAAACCTGAATTAATCTGGGCATTGCAGCTTGTGCGGTCTCGCCGATTGTCGTCTTATCGATCGGAACTTCTCTCCAACCTAGGATCCTCTGGCCTTCCTCCTGAACGATTTTCTCAAAGGTTTCTATCTGCGTTTTTCTAAAATCATCATACCTGTGAGCAAAGACCATCCCTACTCCGTAACTTCCTTTTTCTGGCAAATCGAAACCCAGCACCTCACATTCCCTTTTGAAGAAATCATGAGGTATCTGGATCAGTATTCCGGCACCGTCCCCTGTATTTTCATCAGCTCCGCTTGCCCCTCTGTGGCTTAAGTTTTCCAGGACAGTTAAGGCTTCATCTATAATGTCATGAGACTTGGCTCCCTTGATATTAACAACAAACCCCATACCGCAAGCATCATGTTCTAATGCTGGATCGTAAAGACCCTGTTTCTTTGGTAAACCATAACTTTGCATAATACACACCCTTTATTGGAGTCTACAGTTTCTATAATAAAATTGTAGCATAAATATTTGAATTGAATAGCTTAATTTAGCTAAATTTAGCTAAATTTATTAATTTATAATG
>DATMYU010000516.1:0-3094 GCA_035560775.1 Desulfosporosinus sp. | reverse complement strand
CCGCGTAAATGTAATCGCTGTAAACAAGCTTGCCAGAATCCCGATGCCCAAGGTGAGCGCAAATCCCTTAATAGAACCAGTTCCAAAACCGTAGAGGGTTAGCGCGGCAATAAGCGTCGTCACATGGGCGTCAATAACCGTAATAAAGGCCCTACTAAATCCGGATTCTACACCAGCCCGCAGTGATTTTCCGGCCCGAATTTCCTCTTTTACTCGTTCGTAGATAATGATATTAAAGTCGACGGCCATCCCAATCGAAAGAATAAAACCGGCGATGCCCGGGAGAGTCAGTACCACTCGAAACATCCAAAAAACCCACAGGACAATGAGTGCATAGACGACCAAAGAGAAATCGGCCACAAACCCAGGTAAATGGTAGAAAATGAGCATAAAAAGAAAAATAAAGATTAGACCATAGACGCCGGCCAGAATGCTTCTGTTAAGCGAGTCGACACCCAAAGAAGCTCCCACCTGACGTTTCTCGGCAATACTCATACTCACAGGCAAAGAACCAGAACGCATGAGGACGGCATCTTTAGCAGCAGCCTCCAAGGTATCATATCCGGTAATCTCCGCTTGGCCGTTAAGTATCGGTGTATTAACGGTTGGATTAGTCAAGAGTTTATCATCTAGATACACGCCAAGTCGTTGACCGATTAGCTTGGTCGTTAAATTACCAAATTTTTTAGCTCCATCAGATGAGAATGTTAAATTAACAACGAACCCTGACCCCTGGCCTTGCCCTCCCTTGGCATCCTTGAGATCACCTCCTTCTAACACAATATTTCCTTGGGGATCCCTAAAGGTTAACTTAGCCGTTGTTTTTAAGATATCCACCGCTTTATCTGGGTCAGTAACCCCAGCCAAATCGATAACAATTCGTTTCTTATCATAGTCAGTTTGGACTATGGGTTCGGATACCCCTAGGTCGTTAACCCGGTTCGAGATGATCGCTTTTGCTTTGTCGATATCATCTCTAGTAATTGGGGTGCCTTTTTTATCCTGTTCCGCTTGTAGTACTAAATGCACTCCACCACGTAGGTCAAGCCCCAGCAGGATACCCTTTACGGGATCCACAAGGGGTTTAATCGATAGTGCAACAGCTGCTGCGACCAGTAACACAAGCGCTACCAGTTTAATGATGTTTCCCCGTCTCATCTGCTTTCCTCCCTTTTAATCGAATGGGACTTGCCCATGCCAATCCTCATTATAAAACTTTCAGGATTGTAATGTCAATCAAGTTTTCATCAGAGCAATTTAACATCGTTAATCTTCAATTCAAATTTAGTGTGTAAGAATTCGGCTGCCTTTCGGCATAGAAGCATCCGTGCCAGAAAGATCTCGAAATACTCCATAACTGGGCAAATCTCGGTGTCAATCGTGAGTTCCAAAGCGATACGCTCTTTCGGATAGACCCGAAGAAAGGAGCGTTTAACCGCATAATTAACTCGATCATGAATATCAAACGTGGCAAGATCAGAATTACGAACTCGCGAGCGATGAACGTCCGATTTATCTGCCAGGATTAAAGCGGCAGAAATATTATTGACCGGATTACCATCAAGCTCATCATGGTTACCAATCGCACCAATGATGCTAGCAATTTCGTACGGTGACATACCATGGCGTTCCAAAATCCCAGCTGCGAGAATTGCCCCTGTTTGGGCATGAGAAACACGATTAACAGCGTTACCAATGTCATGCAGGAAAGCCGCAATGGCTGCCAATTCACACTCCCTTGCAGGTTGTTCCATTTTTATGAGAATATTTGAAGCAATATGAGAAACTAGGCCTACATGCCTAAGCCCATGTTCTGTATAACCGATTGCCGCAAGATGACGGTTTCCAGCATCAATTAAGGCTTGAACATAAGGATCATCTTTAATCTCTTGTAGAGTGACCTTCGCCAAAATAAGTTCCTCCTGCAATTCGTAATCGATAGCAATTCATACCGACTATTCCCAAATCATCCATTAGGCCGTAATTCGCCCATGCGCCTACGACCGTACCCAAGCCCGGTATGAGCTGAAGAGTTTTTCTGAAATCAATGGCATCCCGGTACTCCCTCTGAAACTGCTCCCAATCGATCTGTTGTAAATACCCTTCCTCTTGCGGCCAACTCCCTATATTCTTCTCCCAATTTAGGATAACCTTGAATAGTTCAGGACGTTTCTCCTGACTCGAAAAGGTCAATTGAAAAATATACAACAAAAATAGACGTTCCTCATAATTCTTAGTCGAAAATCCATAAATATGCGCTAGCTCAAAGAGAAATTTCATTTTGATCGCGATGAGAGCTGGAAAATCGGCAATGGCCAGCGTAAAACCGCCCGCACCAGTCCCTGCCCCTTCTGCAGCGGCAATCTTTCGATATTTGGAAAGCAGAGTACTGGCCAATTGATCACGCTTTTGCAAAGGAATCTCATCAAGCGGTGAGCTTTTCGGGATAAAATCCAGTCCAAAAACAACAGATTTAACCAACCCTTTAACGGTTGCTGTAATAACGGTTTGGACCTTTTCAGGAATAATCTTATCATTGATTTTAGTTTGAAGCACCTTTGAAGTTCGTTCCAACATTCCCGGTTGCTTTAGTAGTTTTAGTACCCAACGGTCCAAGTCAACTCTCACAAGATCTTCATAAGTTTGTTTCTTTTGAATTGGATCATTATCCAAGGGCACAGGTGATCACCCCGATTTTACATTATTTATGAAACAAGATCAAAAGCAAGTGGTCTGTACCACTTGCTTTCATACTACTAGCTACTAGCTACTAGCTTTTATCCGATGGCGAACCGCCACTAAGCTCTGGATAAGTTTAACTCCATCTGAAGTAAGCTTCCTTTATCGGCATGTAACTCTGAGTTAGTTTAAATGCCTTTATCTATTTAGCTTTTTTCAAGGTCGATATCACGATTCTCTACACTTACAATTCCAGATTTAGCTACTTCAACCTCAACTTTATCCGCTATAAGTATCATAACGGAATTATCCTTCACCTTTGTGATTTTACCATAGAGTCCCCCAGCTGTAATTATCTGATCCCTTGCTTTAATACCACTGAGTAACGCCTGTCGCTTTTTTGCCTGTTTCTGTT
>DATMYU010000515.1:0-2050 GCA_035560775.1 Desulfosporosinus sp. | reverse complement strand
GTGGTCAATCATGAAAAAGGTGATCTTATTTGTGATCGATTCCCTTCATCCTGTGGTCTTAGGGAGAATCCTTTCGGAAGGGAATGCCCCTGCTCTGCGTTTTCTGGCTAAACGTGGAACCTACATTGACCGGGTTATCTCCTCTTTTCCGACCATGACCCCGGTTGCCACGAGTTCCATGATTACCGGAGTTTGGCCTGATCGGCATGGAGTTCCTGGATTTATCTGGTATAACGAGGAGATTCGGAAAATCGTGGATTATGGGGCGACCTCGCGAAGTGTCTTGAAAATCGGTCCAGAGATAGTTCTCCGAAACCTATTAATAAAGCTCAACGAAGAGCATCTTAATCCGGACGTACCGACTTTGTATGAAAAATTAGAAGCAGGCGGATATAGTGCGGGAAACATTAATTTTTTTATGCATCGGGGCACTCACCCTTATCGAGCAAAAATTCCGTTTTTGCTTGATTTGGCGACTGGTTTTCGTCTCACCCAAGAGGTTTCTGGTCCCTCTCACATGACCTTAGGTCAGCTTATCCATCCGCCTTTCTCTGGTCGGGCACATGCCTACCCAAGCGGCATTTTTAACCGCTTTGGCTTTAATGATGTATTTTCTGGAAAAATTGCTGCTCAGCTTGTCCATGAAAGGAAACAGCCGGATTTCATGGTCGTATATTTCTCTGATAATGATAAATATTCGCATCAACACGGCCCTTTGCGCACTGGGCCCTCGATTGAACGTGCTGACCAACAAGTGGCTTCAGTCCTTGATGAGTTCGGTTCTTGGGAGAAAGCCTTAGATGAAACTATAATTATTGTTACGGGAGATCATGCTCAGTCGACGGTCGGTTTAGGTAAGAAATACCTGATTGATTTAGACTGTGCCTTAAAATCGTTTAAACGGTTAAAAGTTACGGAAGAGGCAAGTGGAACTGACCAAGAAATCGTCATTTGTCCGAATGAACGCATGGCTTTTATCTATTTTCTTCAACCTAAGAAGGAAATTTTAACTGACGTTGTGGGTATTTTGGTTAAAGATTCGCGCAATGCGCAGATCGCCTGGAGAGTCTCTGAAAACAGGTATTGTGTCCTTCAAGGCGGAACGGAAAAACGACTTTACTTTTCGCGAGTTGGTCCCTATCAGGATGTTTACGCTCAACGCTGGTCATTCAAAGGCGATTTATCCGTAGTTGACGCCCATGTGACAGGGGAGCAGATAATTGAATTTGGCAAGTTCCCGGACGCATTTACACGTTTGATTTCAGCTCTTGAGGCACGGAGTGGAAACCGAGTGGTAGTTTCGGCTGCGTCGGGGTATGAATATTTAGCCGTTGGGGGACCGATTCACCCTGGCGGGGGGAGCCATGGATCGCTGGAGGAAGAGGATTCGACTGTGCCGATGATTGTGGCGGGTATGTCGATTAGTTTGAATTATCCGAGGATTATTGATTTGTTTCCCATGATTCTAAGGCATTTCGGGTTGTAGGCGTGGAAAAAGACGGCCCATTTCTGAGCCGCCCTGGAAAGTTTTGCTTACCTTTTATTTATATGCTTAGCCGAGTAAGCCTAGTTCCCTTTTTGTGAGTTCTGCCATCACTTTAAGCATTCTTTCTCGGTCGGTAGTATATAATGGCCCATAAAATACTATCCCGTATTTTTCTAGCATTTTTGCTTCGATTGTTTTTCTAGCACGTCCTACTTCAGGGACATAATGAGACTTCCTTTTGGCTTTGTGAAATTTAGTGTGATGAGCAACATCAATAAACACTGCCAGATTTGCAGTTCTGTCGTCATCATTTACCTCGTTTAGATGGTGCACAATTTCAGTTTCTTTTAATTTACGTTCTAGGTGTTTCTCAATTATTGACCTAGAAATCGCCACTGTATCGTTTTTACTATAGACGGAAGTGTCGTCGCTCATAGTTGACTCCTTTCAAAAGTGCTTTCCAGACAAAAAACAAGCAACAGCCATTGGGATTTCCTGCTTGTGATCCCGCCAGTTCAATTGCTCTTCTTTCAAAGGTGAAATTAATTTGATTTGTTTACATAT
>DATMYU010000514.1:0-3624 GCA_035560775.1 Desulfosporosinus sp. | reverse complement strand
GTGGGTATGGAAGTTGTCAATGTGGCGGGACAATCCTTTAACGAAATTGCTAAGCTTGTTGAAAATGTATCTGCCCAAATGGAACAGATATCTGCTACCATTCAACAAATAGCAAGTGGTAATCAACAAATAGTTACTTCGGTACGTGAGGTTGATTTAATAAGTAAGGAGACCGCAGATCGAGCCCAAACGGTCTCTGCTGGGGTTGAAGAACAAACAGCCTCCATGGAACAGGTTTCTTCATCGGCTCAGAGTCTATCTACTATGGCATTTGAGCTTCAAAATGTTGTAAGCAAGTTTACAATTTAGTGTTCTTCCATCTAAATATCATAAGATGGAGAAGATTGTGGCACTGGATATATGCAAACAAGCTGCTTTTTCTCACACCGCGACCCCGAAATTGTTAAGTAGCTCGGCAATGTCAAGTACGACATCTGATAAAAACGAATAAATGAGAAATAGCCGGAAAAGGTTCATGCCCTTTCCGGCTACGTTTACAAAATAGATAAATGCACATTATACCTGTGACGAGATGGAATTGAGATAGTCATTGGAATACGGACAGCTCTCGATCGTTTCGTCTGGGAGACTGTCGTGAATTTTTGTCGTGCCTGCAGTGAGTGCGGTTTCGTAATACCGGCACTTATAATTGATTTTCTCCAGAGAATCCTGAAGCATTTTGATTTGCCGCTCCGTTTCCGATTTTCGTTCCATGAACATATCATACCGCTGCTGGATGGTCGAATCGCCTTCTATGTATAGAAAGCCATTCAAAGTCCGTGTCCTTGAATTTCCGGATTCCGGATTCCGTACGATCGATGAACGGAAGAAGACCTTCTTTGTCGTAGTAACGCAAGGTAGATGATGTGATGTTCATCTTCTTGGCAACTTCGCTTATGTTATAAGCCATAATTTTTTTCCTCCAAAGGTATTGACTTAAAGTTAACTTTAAGTTGTATTCTGTAAACGATGTACATTAAAAACTAATTTTAGTCAATCAACAGGAGGTAAATGAAATGAGCTTTAATATATTCCAACCAGGATTCTGTTCGGAAAGGGGCAACTGAACAACCTGAATATTCAAAAGATGCCCGGCAAGAAGGCAATGATTGTCATTTCTAACGGCAAGTCCAACAGAGATAACGGCTTACTCTCTCGTTGAAGAGCAGCTGCGTCTTGCAGATGTTGTAACAGTTGTATTCAATAAGATCCAGGTAAATCCTCTGAAATCTACTGTTATGGAAGGCTCAGCCTATGCAAAGGAAAACTGCTACGATCTTATCGTCGCGTTGGGTGGCGGCAGTGTCATGGACGCATCCAAGGTCATCGCATTTCTGGCTACCAATGATGGCGATTGCTGGGATTATGTACACGGCGGAAGTGGACTTCAATAAGGATTCTAAATTATCCGCTGCGGTGGTGAAGCAAAATCGGAAAGGGATAGGATTTATGGAGAAACCTGCTCCACGGAAATACATGATGAAAGCACTCAGAAAGAAAATGCAAGTGACAGCAATGCGAATGGTTCAGGTAGCGAAGAGGATGATTCTGATGGCACAGAAAATGTCAGAATAAAATTGACCTTCAATTAACGAAGAAGTCATTGTGAAAATGTATGATAATCCAGCAAGTAAGGATTTTTTATTATTGCTCCCTCTGACACTAACCTTTGAGGATTATTCTGAAACTGAAAAAATCAGTATCTGGAAAGAAGCTTATCTACCGAAGATGCTCCATTCAGCTTTGATCCTTCTGTTGGAGAGTTTACTAATTATGCTCCCGGGGGAAATCTTGCGATCTTTTGTAAGGATTTTGGCTATGCAAATGGACTGATTCCATTGGGCAGGATTGAATTTGGAACAGAAAAGCTGGCAGGCATCAGTGGCAATTTTACAGTTGCGATTGAAATCATTCCGTCGAATTGATTGATGTCATGGAATATTTAAACAGAAAGAAAGGGGTCTCTTCATATGAAAAAGAACATTTTAATTGCATATTTCTCGCATTCCGCAAACACACATAATATCGCAAAACTGATTCAAGCTGAAACAGGCGGTATCCTTCATGAAATCATGCCGGAAAAAGCATATCCGACATCCTACAATGCAATGGTCGATCAGGCAAAAAAAGAAATCCAGGCGGGTTATAAACCTGCGCTAAAATCAAAAATTGATCATATCGATGCTTATGATACAATTTTCGTCGGTTCGCCCAATTGGTGGAGCACGATTGCCCCACCCATAGCAACATTCCTATCGGAAAATGATTTTGACGGAAAAACCATTGTGCCGTTCTGTACACATGGAGGAGGCGGACAGGCACGGGTTCTGAAAGACATCGCTAAGCTGTGCCCCAACTCCACCGTTTTGGCAGGCTTTGATATATTTGGTGACGGAGGAAGCGGCGCGAAAACGAAGGTGGCTGCATGGCTATATGAAACAGGTATCGCTTAAAAGAAGGGTAAATGAATTATGCGTAAAAAAGTGTTAGTACTGTCCGCCAGCCCACGTAAAGGCGGCAATTCCGATCTGCTTAATCCCATCGAAAAACGAATCATCTATGGCACCGGAATTTGGAAAAATGGTGATGTCCAGAGCAAACATGTTATGAAGCAAGCGTTTGATATGGGCAAAAGTGTATAAAAATAGGATGTGCAAGCATGGACAGAGTAAATCTGAGTAATCAGAAATGTAAGAAACTGGTCGGTAAGGTGCCGACAGCTTTGAGAAATACAGATCCCGAAAAGGAACATGTTTGAATGGTTTAGCTTAGACGGTTTTGGGGTATAGAGCGTAAGGGAACATATTCGTTATGTAAATGCTGCGGGCAATGCACCTGTCGAAAAGGGAGCAAGTGAACAAGTATAAATGAGCATGATAGGTCAGAACGTTCTTTGGACGGTCTGACCTTTTGTATCTTTTTGGACTATATTTCTTCATCTTGGGAGGGAATTCGAGGAAAATGTGGAATATTGAAGGTGGGTGTTTGAGCTCTATATTGACGAATTAAATTCTGATGGATGGAGATTCGATGGTCTATCAATGACAGATATTAATGGAAGAACGGAGCATTAGTTCTAAGTCTTATGGCCTTCATGTGGTCGCTGTGTATGACGACCACATGTTTCGCAGGGGTCGCCCCATCATGAGGGAATTTGAGGTAAATAGGTGTGTAGGATTATCATTAAGGCCACGCATTCTCATGGCAGTCAATAACGAATATACAGAAAGGTGATATCATATGGTTCTTGAGAAAGTAAGTATTAAAGAAATCATGAACGAAGTAAGTCTGGTAGATAGCTTAAAGGTTATTAAGGATTCATTTATTACAGTTGCAAGAGAGTATAAGCTAACGGAAGATAATTGTCCTTCAAATCCAGCATACACAAATTTGGAAAAGCTTAAGAAGATGAAAGATAAAGGGATTGAAATGTTTGGCTTGTTTGAAGAAAGAAAGCAAATTGGATTTGTAGCAATTGAAAAGGCTGATAATGATATTTTTTACATAGAAAGATTATCTGTGCTACCAGGACATAGGCATAAAGGGTATGGGAAACTTTTAATGGATTTTGTCTTTGATTATGTTAAAGCTCAAGGAGCAAGGCAAGTATCTATTGGTATTATT